>CADBPE010000253.1 GCA_902796475.1 uncultured Ruminococcus sp. | reverse complement strand
GGCGGAGCTGTAAAACTTTTTTAAATACAGAAGAACACAACCGGGATAATGGTCATTATATGTCCACTATCCCGGTTATACTTTTTGTGACACTTGCAAAAGGCGGTGCGCGTGCGGTCAACGGCAGACTTGTTCTCTGCGGCGGTCGTCCAGGCGGTCCGGACGATGGGAGCACATCGCTTTGAGGGCTGTATTTTATTCTGCTCACACAGGGATTATTAAGGAATTATTCACGGGATTATTCTCTGGAACTGTCGCCGTATACAATGCCGGCAAAGACAATTATAATAAAGGAGATTTTTATATGTATGGGGCGAATCGTGTCATGTTAGATACCAAGAATATAAAGAGCGAATACCTCAACGGCGTTTACAATGATCTGGCAAATCTGTTGGGCGTCGACGGCGCGCTGAAAATTCATGCGTCTTATCGCGGACAGCAAGTCACTTTCCCCGTCGAATTGTTCAGTAAAGAATACATTGCTGTACAGATCGTAACGGAATATGACGGCTGCAACGTCAAACAGTTGGCTACAAAATTCGGGTATAGCGAAAAGTGGATTCGCAAAATCCTGAAGGATCACATCGGCAGTAACCGTTAATCCCATCCTGCAATCCATGTAAAGTCTGACGATAAGGAGGTTTTTCAAATAACCGAACAGTTGACCTGTAACGCAGATAGAAGGGAGGAATAAAATGGAGGCAATTCAGGCTGTATTGGGCTTTATACTCGGCGTAATCATTTTTCTCATCATGCTGTCCAAACTGCGCGTATGGTTCATGAGCTACTACTCGCTGGTCTTTTTCTTTTTGATTTCTCTTGCGTTGGGCGTGATACTTGCCAAAGTATTGAGCTGGTTCATCATCATACTGATCGTGATTGGTATAATTGCGTTTATTTATACCAAACTGACCGCACCGCCCAAAGGGAATGAAGAGGAAGAGAAACCATCCGAGTCAGAGGAAACAAACGAAAACACAGACAACAAATAAAAACGGAGGAACAGAAAATGGCAGACTACAAAGAAAAATTGAACGAGGTTAAGGACAGCGTGAAGGACGCAGCCGCAACCATCGTATCCGAGGAGAACAAACAGAAGCTGGAACAAGCAACCGATACAGTTGCCGAGAAAGCAAAAGGACTAAAGGGCAAAAGCAAGACCGTCATCCTTGTTGCGGTTGCTGTTGTTGCGGTCATTGTATTGATTTCCAAAATCGGCGGTTCTTCAAAAGCGGAAAAGGTTTTGAAGGCGGAGCTGGAAAACAAATACCACTATTCCGTGTCCAACATCAAAGAAGAATTCAAGGACAGTTTCAAAGTGCAGTCCGCCACCTTGGACGGGAATTTTGAAAAGGCCGACTTCTATATTATGTCCTGTGAAACGGAAGTCGGAAACAATCCGAATTCCCAAAGATACGCCGTTTACACCGTCATGCTGTATGAAGACGGCTCCAGCGTCGTCCAGACCCAAGCCGAATGCAGCAGCAAGAAAGAGTTTAAGGGATGGCTGAACAAGATCATCCGGGACTCGAAAGCCAGTATAAAACTGCAAAAGAAAGAGAAGACCCTGAAATAAAACGCGAAAGCGGCTGTGAAAAGGAGCAGAAATATGGATATTGAAAATACGCAGACAATCCCCGAGGAAACCGTACCCGCCGTTCAATCGACCGATACGTCGGAAGCTCTTTCTGCAGATGCGAATCTGCCGACCGCAGGCACAGCGGCGAAAAAGCCGTCCGGGAAGAAACTTTTGATTGCGGCTGTCGTTCTTGTTCTGCTCATCGCGCTGATCGGAAAAGCGGCTAAAAGCGGATCTTCGCCCGAGGCGGAAAAAGAGGTTAAAAGCTTTCTGCAGAGCATGGGGTATCAGGTCACGAACGTAAAAACAGAGTATAAAGCAAAATATAAAGTCCACAACATAGACGAAGACAAATGGGAAAAAGCGGCGTTCTCTCTGGTGACCGCAACATTGACGGATTCCTATTCGGAAGATGTGCTGTATGTATTGGTCTCCTGCGAGATCTGCGGAAACGATCCCGCTGATTTGGATGTTGAATATCAGACCGACAGCAAAGCTGTTCTGAAAAATGCACTCCGCTCCAATATTGAGGATACAAAACAGCTTCTGAAGGACGCGAAAGACACAGGCGAACTTCGATAAAGCAGACAGCATAAAGGCGG
>CADBPE010000252.1 GCA_902796475.1 uncultured Ruminococcus sp. | reverse complement strand
TAGATTTGATATTGGAAAACGTCTGACAGAAATATTTGTTGTCTGCTTCTTGATTGAATATGCATTTTGTCGAAAATGTGTTGAAATATCATGTATAATTAGGTTATAATTAATATGTACATTGGAGGTGTACGGGATTTAGCAATGTGACTTCATCTCTTTATCGTATGCTCAATAAATGGATTTTATGATATTGAAATAATTGTAGTGTCCTCGTTGACAAGGAAGGTAATATTTATGGTAGATTATGCACCTGGTATGAGAATTATCGTTCGTGACGAAGAATGGATTGTGAGAAAAATTGAAAAGAATCCATTAAACAATCTTGCTTTGTATTGTATAGGAACATCACCTCTTGTTAAGGATACGGAAACTATCTTCCTGACTGACTTAGAGGATATCAAGATAGTTAATCCGGCGGAGGTTAAGTTGATTCCTGATACTTCACCCTATTTCAGAAGAACTCAGGTATTCATGGAAAGTCAATGGCGTCAGCAGATTCCAACTGATGCTGATTTACATATAGGAGATAAGGCAGCTATGGATATGATGCCTTATCAGCTGGAACCTACTAAAATCTCACTTAGCAGACCAAGGCAGCGCATTTTGATTGCTGATACGGTGGGGCTTGGTAAGACGTTAGAAGCTGGAATCTTAATGAGTGAACTTATTGCTCGTGGAAAAGGAAAAAGAATTCTTGTTGTTACTGTGAAAAGTATGATGATGCAGTTTCAAAAGGAAATGTGGAACCGATTTACTATTCCGCTTGTTCGGTTGGATTCCAAGAAGATACACGATATTCGAACAAAATTGCCTTCAAACTATAATCCGTTTTTCTATTATGATAAAACTATCGTTTCTATAGATACATTAAAACGTGATGTTGAGTATCGTACTCATCTTGAAAACGCCTACTGGGATATTATTGTCATTGATGAGGCACAGAATGTTGCCGAGCGTGGTGATCGACAGGCTCAGCGATCAAGGCTGGCAAAGCTTTTATCTGAACGTTCAGATACTATGATCATGCTGTCTGCAACTCCCCATGACGGTCGGGCAAAGAGTTTTGCTTCACTGATGAATATGCTTGATCCTACTGCCATTGCTAATCCTGAAAACTATACAAAGGAAGACATTAAAGGTCTGTGTGTGCGCAGGTTCAAAAAAGATGTCAAGGACCAGATCAGCGGCACATTTCTTGAACGCAGGATTGTATTGGAAAGGTGCAGAGCCTCTGCAAACGAAGAATACGCTTATAATATACTGGCGGATATGAGTTTACAGATGGATATTAATAAAACAAAGGTACATGGTCAGCTATTTAAGACAAGCTTGGAGAAATCGCTTTTTTCCAGTCCGGCGGCCTGTATCAAAAGTATTGATGCAAGGCTAAATAAGTTAAAGAAGAAATACAAGGATGATGAAATACAGGATATTAGGGCATTAGAAGAACTTCGGGAAGCATTAGTGAAAATTATGCCGGAAGATTTTTCCAGATATCAGCAGCTTCTATCCTTACTTCGCTGCAAAGAATACGGATGGAATGCCCAATTCGATGATCGAGTTGTCATATTTACCGAGCGTATTGAAACGATGAAGTATCTTGCCTCACATCTTCGAAATGATTTAAACTTAGAAAATGATGCTGTTCAGGAATTATCGGGCGGAATGAGCGATGCTGAGCAACAGACGATAGTAGAAAACTTTGGACGCAAAGAATCTGCTATTAGAATACTGGTTGCATCGGATGTTGCTTCCGAAGGTCTTAACCTTCACTATCTGAGTCATAGACTGATACACTTTGATATTCCATGGTCATTGATGGTTTTTCAACAGAGAAATGGTAGAATAGATCGTTATGGGCAGAAGCAGCGCCCTGATATACGTTATATGCTTATTGAAAGCACAAATCCCCGTATCAAGGGAGATATGCGTATTATCGAGATTCTGATTACAAAAGAAGAACAAGCTTTGAAAAATATTGGAGACCCGGCTCTATTGCTTGGCAAGTTTTCAATTGAGGATGAGGAGCTTGTTATTTCTGATGCCATAGAAAGTGGTTCTGATGCCGAAGCTTTTGAAAACACACTCGACAGTGGAGAAAAGGAATTTGATCCATTCGAGTATTTAATGGCTGCATCTGAAGAAGAAACGAAACCTGTTCAGACCAAAACAGATGAAACACTGTTTTCGGATATTGAATATCTTAATCAGGCGTTTTCTTTATTGAATCGTTCAGCAAGTCATCCTGTCAAGCGCCTTCAGGAAATATCAGGACTTGATGTTACGATAACACCGGAAATGAGAAAACGCCTTACGGCATTGCTGCCTGAAGAGGCAATACCGCAGGGAAATACTTTGCGTCTTTCGGATGACAAGTACTATTGTATGGAACAAATGAGAAGCAGTATGCAAAATAACATGAGTGAAACTGCATGGCCTAAGGTACAATATCTTTGGAAATTGCATCCTCTGTTTACTTGGGTAAATGATAAGTGCGGATTGTTTTTTGGTAGAGAAGAGGCGCCGATTGTTGGACTGTCCGATCGTTTGAAGTCCTCAGACATAATATTTATCGTTACAGGAAGCATCCCAAACAAAAAATCTACTCCATTGGTAGATGAATGGTTTGGAATCGTATATGAAAACAAAAAGTATAAAGAAAGCATCTCAATGAACGAGGTACTCAAACGCACAAATTTCCGCAGTATTGATATACCCAACAGAAATATACTAACGCAGACAGATGTCGATGATGCGTCAGAACTTCTTCCTGATGCTGTAGAACACGCAAAGGAATATATGCAGATATTTTATAGCAGATACGCTGGGCGCATAAATCCTTTGCTTGATGAGGAGCTTGATAAACTGGCAGAACTGGAAGGAAAGCATAAGGATTATCAGCTTTCACTTTTTGAAAGTGAACGAAAAAAGAGCGAACAGGAACGTATGGTCGATGAACTGTTCGAGAAGTTTACGAACTGGGTAACCGATACGTTGAGTATACAGAATAATCCATATATACGGATCGTGACGGTTCTGAAGGGAGTATAAATATGAGTATGGATCTTACAGGTATAACAAACCGGAATGAATATTATACCAATCACTATTTCTCATCCGTTTTTGAAGAAAACGCCTCTGATACCATTTCAAAATGGAGAGCGATGGCAAAGGATAACGAAGAAATACGAACCCCTTGGTCACTTTTACGAGATGCCGCAAAACAGTATTATCCGATTCATGACAGATTTCTTCGTTCCAGATTAGATACACAAACAATTGTTAATATCCGCAGCCTTGCAGATGTATATTTATCGGCTCTTGGATACCCTGAAGCATCACCGGAATGGATCGATGTTGATGATACAACAAGAGTACCTGTATATCTGGAACTTAAAAAGCCAAACGGAGCGCCTGCAGTTTGGGTGCTGCTTGCAGCATCGGATGATAAAGGGGCGGCAATACTTGATAAATACTGCTTTTCTGTACAGGATATCGGAGAGGAAGGACCGAATCAAATACCTGATGACTGCATGACCCGGGTAACGAATGAAGAACTGGTTACAAAAGTATTCTTCGGACAGAACGAGCCGCCTCGGTTTATTGTTCTTATGGGGATGAACCAGATCGCACTGCTTGACCGCAACAAGTGGAACGAAAAGAGATATCTGCAGTTTGAACTGGAAGATATATTCAGCCGCCGTGAGGAGTCAACATTGCAGGCGATGGCTGTATTGCTTCACCGGAACAGTCTTTTTCCGGAGGAAGGTACTGCACTGCTCGATGAATTGGATGCCAATTCTCATAAACATGCTTCAGGTGTGTCTCAGGATCTGAAATATGCTTTGCGTGAATGTATTGAGCTTCTTGGAAACGAGGTGCTCTATGATATGGCAAATCGCCAGGGACGTGATCTTAACGCCGAACCTGTAGATGCGGGTCAGCTTACGATAGAATGTCTGCGCTATATGTACCGGATGCTTTTTGTACTGTTTATTGAGGCACGACCGGAGCTTGGTTATGCTCCGATCAAAGCACAGGTTTATCTGACAGGCTACTCACTGGAAAGCCTACGTGACATTGCGGATAATATCCGTGATGATGTGGCAGAGGTCGGAAACGGCTACTATTTGCATCAGACGCTCTCGAAACTGTATGATCTGATCTATAACGGCTACCCTTCGACAGAGGCTGACGTTCTGAAATACTCTCAGGAGAAAAGTCTCCATGATATGTTTGTAATAGCACCTCTGAAGGCGCATATTTTTGATCCGGAATATACGAAGATGATCTCACAGGCAAAGCTGCGTAATTCTGTGATGCTGCGGATTATCGACCTGATGAGTCTGACCCGTGAGACAGGCAGAAGAAACGACCGCAGAGGGCGCATTTCCTATGCGAATCTCGGAATTAACCAGATGGGTTCGGTTTATGAGGCACTGCTTTCTTATCGCGGGTTTATTGCGGAGCATACGCTGTTTGAGGTCAAGCGGGCAGGGGACAGCTTTAATGAACTGGATGTAGGATATTTTGTGACAGAGGATGAGCTGGATCAATACACAGAAGATGAGCGTGTCCGTTATGAAAAGGACGATCCGGACGGCAGATACAGAAAGGGTCAGCTCAGAAAATATGAAAGAGGAACATTCATCTATCGTCTTGCAGGACGTGAAAGAGAAAAGTCAGCCTCTTATTATACGCCGGAGGTGCTGACAAAATGTCTGGTAAAATACGCCCTGAAGGAATTGCTTGAAGGAAAGTCAGCCGAGGAAATACTGAATCTTACAGTATGTGAGCCTGCTATGGGCAGTGCAGCCTTTTTGAATGAGGCTATCAATCAGTTGGCGGAAGCGTATATAGAGCGCAGGCAAAAGGAGCTTGGGGAGCTGATACCGGCGGAGAAACGCATTATCGAACTGCAGAAGGTGAAAATGTACATTGCCGATAATAATGTGTACGGTATTGATCTGAATCCTGTGGCTGTTGAATTAGCGGAAGTTTCCCTGTGGCTGAACACCATCTATGAGGGCGGATATGTGCCGTGGTTCGGTACGCAGCTTGTCAACGGCAATTCCCTGATCGGAGCAAGAAGGCAGGTCTATCACAAAAGCGAGCTGACAGCCTCTTCGAAGGGGCTGAGATGGTTCGAAAAAGCACCTGAGCGTATACCGTTTGTAAAGCAGGATGCAAGCGGGAGGAACATTGCCCGTTCACGATATCAGGTCTATCATTTCCTGACCGGCGACCCGGGAATGTGCAGCTATGGCGACAAGGTTATCAAATCGCTTGAACCGGAAAACATCAAAAAGATGAAGGACTGGAACAAAAATTTCACTAAGCCATACACCGATGATGAATTTACTCAGCTTATCGCACTGTCAAAAACTATAGATGCCTTGTGGAAAAACCAGATCAAAGCAAGAAAAGAGCTGGAAGGCTACACCATTACCTCACTGGATGTATTTGGTCACAAGGACAGCAGACCAGAGCATTACCGCACTATCCGTGAAAAGGACAAGTTCCTCAGCGGCGCCTATCAATCAAAGATGGCGAAGAATGCAAGTGCTTATGCAAGGCTGAAATTTGCCATGGACTACTGGTGCGCCCTGTGGTTCTGGCCTATCGATCAGGCCGAGCAGCTGCCGAGCCGCAGCGAGTATATCAATGATATGAACATGATCCTCAACGGCTTCATGCAGACATCGCCTTCTGCATCAGCTCAGATGACGCTGTTTGAAACAGAGGAGGACACCCCGCCTATCTGTCAGGTGGATATCGAGCAGCTTTGCGCGCTGTTTCCAAGGCTTGCACTGGTGCGCAGGATCGCAGAGCAGAATCATTTCATGCACTGGGAGTTAGAGTTTGCCGATGTTTTTGCAGACAAGGGCGGTTTCGACCTCATTATCGGTAATCCGCCGTGGGT
>CADBPE010000251.1 GCA_902796475.1 uncultured Ruminococcus sp. | reverse complement strand
GCTGCGAAAACGATCGACCGTCTTGTCGATATTTTCCCGCCGGATCAGCAGCAGCAGATCAGAGTACAGCTTTCAACATCACTCAAGGCTGTTATTTCTCAGCGTCTTCTTCCCCGCGCAACAGGCGGACGAGTTGCAGCATTCGAGATCATGTTCGTAACAACCGCTATCAGTAACCTTATCCGTGAGAATAAGGTAGCAAACATCCAGCAGTCTATCCAGCTTGGTCAGCAGTATGGTATGATCACGATGAGCAAGAGCATCGACAACCTCCTTGCACAAGGTCTTATCACAGAGCAGATCGCAAGAGCCTGGAACTTCGATATAGGCGATACGGATGCCAGAAGATAAGGGAGTGAACACTATTGAAGTACAAATATGTGGCGATGAACGCCAGAAGCCAGAAAAAAGAAGGTACTATCGAGGCTGAGTCACAGAGCGATGCTGCCGTTATGCTTCGTGAAAGAGGTCTGGTCGTGCAGGATCTTACTCAGGTAGGCTCCAGCAGCGATGAACCTACGAGCATTTGGCAGATGGATCTTGGCGGTGATATCCATACCAAGAAGATAAAACCCAAAAAGCTCCTCATGGTTATGAACCAGCTTGGCATGATGATGAAGGCCGGTATCAACCTTTCGCTTTCCATGCAGATCATGATCGACTCCGAGAAGGATATAAGCATGAGAAAGATCCTCCGAGAGATCAATGAGAACCTGTATAGTGGTTTCACACTCTCTCAGGCAATGAGAAACTTTGCAGGCTTCCCGCCGATCTACATCAGCATTATCGAAGCCGGTGAAGCAAACGGACGTCTTGATGAATCGTTTGAGCAGTGCGCACTTATCTGTAAAAAGGATATGGCGCTTTCCGGAAAGATCAGGGGCGCTCTTATGTACCCTGCATTCCTGATGGCTCTTGTTATCATCGTTGTTATAATCCTTACAGTATTCGTTCTTCCGACATTTGCGGGAGTTTATGAAAGCTTCGGCGGCGACTTGCCGGGCTTGACGAAATTCATGATGGGCTTCTCCGACCTGCTTATCCATTGGTGGTGGCTGATCATCATCGTGATCGTTGGTCTGGTGTTCGGTTTCAGAACGCTGAAGAAATCAAATGCAGACTTTGCAATGGGCTGGGCAAAGCTCCAGCTAAAAATACCGCTGGTAGGTCCTATCATTCGTCAGAGTTCACTTGCGCGTTTCTGCCGACTGATGTCTACGCTTACCGATGCAGGTATCCCGATCCACAAGGCAATGGCTCTTGCGAGAGATGTTGTTCCGAACCTTTATGTGCGTGAAAATGTACAGGCCGTTCTTGACGACGTGCAGATCGGTGTTACGATCCACGAAGCAATGGCAAAGCACCCGGTATTCGATGCGATCCTCGTTTCCATGATCCGAGTCGGTGAGGAATCCGGTATGCTTGGTGACTCACTCAGAAAAATGGCTGACCTCTTTGAGGCTCAGACGGACGAGTCCACGCAGAAGCTGACCGACATGATGACGCCTATCATGACGGTCATCATCGGTGTAGTTGTTGCTACCCTCGTAATTTCGATGATCCTGCCTATGTTCGGTATGTACAGTCTCGTTGGCGGAGCAGGAAGCTCGAAGTAATAAGCGGCGTAAGAAACTGCGCAGCAAAAAAACTGAATATTTTGACCGGCGCACAGCTTCAGAAGAGGCTGTCGCCGGTTCTTTATTGTTCAAGGTGTATCGAAATGATCACAAATATGCGAGCATAAAACAGCTTGGAAAAACCTTACATTATATAGTATATTTATGGAGATATTGTACCTTATGCAGCAGCTGAAAGCGGGAATTTATCAACGAAAATCGGGAGCCGCAGCTTGGTGCGATAACGCATAAACCAAAAATAAAACACGGGAGCAATTTTGCTGCTGCCGGTAAAGCGATGGAGTGAATTTGCCTTTTATTACAAAACCGTAAAATTTTTTAAGAGAAAAGATTACAACTTGATAAAAATCAGGCAATCTTATCCAAAATAGTATGTTCAATTTTGTATGAAAAATATATCGGAAAAAACTTGAATAGAAAATTTTTTATAGTATAATATAAATGAGTAAATATAAGGCGTAGAATGCTTTGCTGAGGTATAGAGCGTTCGGTAAGGAGGAGCAAAAAATGTTAAAACGAACACGGCAAATCAGAACTAAGCTGAAGTCTCGTAAGGGCATGTCTCTTGTTGAACTTATAGTCGGTATCAGTATTATTGTTATTGTGTTTACTGCGACACTCACTGCAATGACAAGCGGATATACCGATACGCTCTACAATGCAGATATGGACCGCTATGCGGCAAAGGGCGGCGCCCTGAACGAGATGATAATGGAGGCTGTCGTAAAACAGGGCTTTACTGCTGCTGAAGGGGCCGGCACAGACGGCATAGCAGGAAAGTATTTCTATTCGAGCGGTACGGCTTCCGGAGACTACAAGACCGGCGAAACAAATGCTGTTCACAGCGCTGCAAAGGCAGTGGCGCCTGATATACAGTACGTTCCGCTTGCTAACTTCCCGTCTTATGACAAAACTATTGACAGCCAGTATACTCTTGATATCAATGCCGAAAGAACAGTAACTGATGCTAAAGGAAAAAAAGTTGCGATCAAAGGCATTGAGATCAAGTCATGTGTAGCTGCATCAAGAGGAAGGCTTGTAAACACATCTTTTGTGCCATACAGCAAATAAGACGAATGAAGGGAGGAAGATAGCATGAAAAAGATCCGGTCCAAAAAAGGTATGACTTTAGTGGAGCTTGTTGTTACCGTGGCGATCCTTGGCATGGTCGCAAGCCTTGGCGTGGGAATGGTAAGCTCTGCTATCAGAAATTATTCTGTCGCATCAGTAACATCGCAGGAGCAGGATAACGCGCTTGCGGTCGAGTCTTTCATCACCGAATCGACAAGGATATTCGGCAAGGTCACGGCAAAGCCGGTGCCGCTCGACAACAAAGCGAATGTGATAGAAAAGGATGTTACTGCTTTCTATCTGTATTTTGACGGCGATACGCTTGTCACTGTCAGAAGCGAGATGGATAAGGGAGTTCAGTATACTACCACGCTTAAATATGACGGAGTAAAACAGATATCAATGACTCCCAGGAAACAGAAAGCCGATGTGGACGCTACTGTTCCCGACAAGAATTTCGTATTCGTTGACTACGAAATAGACATGAACGAGGGCTACTCGCTAAGCGGAACTGTCGTCATGTATAACGCTGCATCTGATTATGTGATCCCTGCTGATAGCTCCAGTCTTATCGATTCAGGCTCAATGATAATTATCGATAAGTCGAGGAATACAGCAATTGCTATCTTATCATGATCAGTTACTATACTAACTAAAGAAAGGAGTAATAATATGCTGCAAAAGCAAAAGTTGAAAAACAGTAAAAAAGGTTTTTCACTGCCTATGGCTATGGCGATCAGTGTGTTTCTGATAATCATTGCTACATCGCTGATCTACATATCAATGCAGAGCCTGTCAACCACAAGTGTGGATATTAGCGGCAGACAGGCTTATCTGAATGTGCGTTCTGCGCTGGAGTATGCTCAGTCATACTATTCCAATAATGTGACGGATTATTCTACGATCAAAACGGAATATATGATAATGAACGATAAGTCCGGCGGAACGACCGACCAGGGCGCGAAAATAACTAAGAGCTCAGCTGAAACGAAGGACTGCGTGACATATGTAGAGGTCGTGTTCACTGCGGCGAAGGACTCGCAGCCCGCTGAACTTAAGCTTTCCGCATATTCAAAATATTCGGACGCTTTTGGCAACAGAGCTAAGACAGCGCATCTCAGCGTGACCTTTACAGTAGGCGCTGCCGGACCTAACCGTCTTACTATCATACAGAGTGACCATACAGAGAAAGGTCCTGTTTCTGCAGAAAGCATTACCATTAACGTAAAGAAGCCCAAGGGCTACGATCAGGAGCTTGTGTACTATGTATGGACATACGAGGATCTCGGCCACGCTTATGATAACTATGATGAAGAAAACGGCGACCTCAGCTATACATATGATGCAAAGGTAAAGGCTGACGGAAAATCGACCGGTTCAGCAGGTGAATTTTCATGGGACGAGTTCGTCAACAGAATGAATACATCCACAAAGGTAAGCGTAAAGCCTAATGCAGAGTGGATGACCACCGAAATGCTGAAGGATCCTAAATACAAAGCCTCTGAGCAGGGACTTGTTGAGGGACCTAACGGTATCATGTCAAATGACGGCAGCGGCTGGGTAACCGGTGAATATTTCATCAAAAACGGCCGTGTACCGTGGTTCAATATCATCTTTGCAAAAATGGGCTCTACCCTTGCAGGTGAATATGGCGCAACCAACATCTATGACACACAGACAAACGAGATATTCCACCTTTGGTATCTTGATCCAGGCGACAAGAACGTATATATCGAATTTTTCGATGTTACCAAGTCTGAAAAGGACGAATACGGCGTTCAGCACGACAATTACTATACCAAGTATTTCAGAGGCTACTGGAAGAGTTCCAACGGCGAGAAACATCCCTATGACGACTGGGACGGCAAGAAGGGCCTTGAGGATACCGTACTGGTATATGTAAAGAACCCCAAGACGACAGTTCATTTCAGAATAGAGGGTCAAGACGATACAACTACATCGTCAGTGCTTTCCGATGCGCTGAAACCCCACATAGATTCTATTGACGGTGTTACTGTTTCAGGCGAAAGCTTCATGCATTCCGGCAACAAATATACCGGAATGGATATGGAATATGAAGGCTGCGGCTGGTGGGTCGCAAATGTTGAGACGAACGACACATTCGGTCTTACTATCTCATTCAACGGTATGACCAGAAAGGTCTCCAACATCCCCGCAAATACAGAAAACAATGAATTCTGGATCATCTATACCACAATAGCTAAGGGTGAAATGGCTCTGGTCGTTCGTGACGAGGAGTCTGTTGCGCTGGCTGATCTGGGCGTAGATCCTAACTCTTATGTAACTGTACACGCGAAGATCTACGACTATACCACAAAGCCCGACTCGAATCCCGTTCTGATCTACGGCAACGTTGCTCTTAACTCCTCAACAGGACGTATCAACCTCCTTAATGAGATAGTAGAAGCATGGAGCCTTAAGAGAGACGACTACACAGACGAGTCTCTGGCTCAGCTCGACAAGGTTGTCGAAGAAGCGCTCGAAATGGTCAATAATGAAGATTTCATCAATGATCAGAAGGATGCGGACGGCAACGATACCCTTACTCCCGATGAAAAGGTTATTCAGGCAGACCTGAAGTATGATGAGATGACCCAAAAGCTTGATGACACCGTTCGTCATCTGAAGCCCAAAAAGCTCACACAGTCTGACCTTGAAAATCTTACCGAGCTGGTTGCCAAAGCCGATGAGGCAGTGACCACAAACAGGCAGGATTATGATGTAAACTATATGACTGAATTCCTTGCAAAGAAGGAAGACGGTTCTGATTCTTCTTACGATAAGGCTAAGAAGATCCTTAATGATCCGACAGGCAAGACTCGTACAGATATCAGCAATGTTTACAGCGAACTTGAAACAGATTTCAATAAGCTGCTTCAGGGCTATCTTAACAGAGCTGAATTCAGGACATTGATCAATCTTTGCGATCAGTTAAAGCCCAGGAAGGAAGATTACCGGGACAAGGATGAGTACGGCAACCCGATAGATCCCGTAGGCGACTTCAATTCTGCGCTTCAGCTCGCAAAGAATACGGTTGATCTTCCGGATCTGACAAAGGGCGCTTTTACCCTTGCTTATGACGGTCTTGCTGAAGCAAGACAGAATCTTGAAAAGTACAAGAAGTCAGTGCTTGATACTGTCAGACTCAGCAATCTTCTTGCCGATGCAAGAAAGCTTCTTCCCGCAAATGACGCAGAGAAGAAAAACTGCACAGACGAAAGCTACGATAAGCTTTACAAGGCATATCAGGATGGTCTGAAGGGTCTTGACGACACCGACGTACAAGAGCAGGCTCAGATCAATGCCTATGCAGATGCTCTTGAAAAGGCTATCGACGATTATATAGTTGTAAAGCCTTCCAAAACTATAGCCGAGCTTGCAAAGGATAACATTACAAGAGTATGGGTATACTTTGACGATTCTGTGCAAAACAGAGTTTCTCACCTTATTTTCAATGCCTTTGTTGAGGGTTCAGGCATTACAGCTACTTCTTTGAAAGATGAGAACACTCCATGGGCGAATGTTCTGTACTATCAGGATGTTCCTGCAAACTTCAAGAGCGTGTCTGTTACCACTATTGATGTAGAGGGTAATGAGAAGAACTCAACTACCATCAATATCGAGGGTGTGGCAGACAGAAATATCGTCTTCTATGTAGACGATCAGGGCAATATTACCAACGGTAAGCTTGTTACCGTATATGCTGACTTTGAAGGCGAAGTAGTGGCTAAGCTTGGCGCTAAGGAGCTTCCATGTCAGAGAGAAGACGGCGCAGCAGGCGGTTACTTTGAGACCCGCTATATGCTTACCGAAGAAAACAAGGACGATCAGTTAAAATTCGTTGTTACTACAAGAGCTGAAGATCCGCTCGAGCCCGACATCGTTACCACTTATGTTGTCGGCGCGCTTACAGAGGGTGAGTACGTTGCTATTCCCGAAGAGGGCAAAAACAGGGTCAAGCTCTTAAAAGTAAACGATATTTATCCCAAGTTTTATAATCCCATCACCAATCCCGAACCCGCTCCTGAAAGCTCAGAGCCTAAATCAGGCGGAGCTTGGGCAGATGATGATGTTGAGATCATGGGCATGAGAGAATATGCCGATGTTGACTTCATCTACTTTACCGATAACGATGACGGCTTCGGTATTTGGGCAAATCCCGCGCCTTACGCATACTTCTTTAAGAATAATAAAACGGTCGGCGCAGAATGGCCCGGCACACAGATGACATACTTCAGAACAAACAGCAAGGGTCAGAAGGAATATAAGATAATTCCTCCCGATAACGCAGAGTATGTTATCTTCAGTGCAGGTTACAGCAGCAAGCAGACTGCCAATATCAAGTATGAGATGGGCTATGAGTACTACAAGACCGGCGTCGTCGGAAATCCCGCAAATGTCGGATCTGTACAGATAGGCAAGTCCTACACACAGCCTAATATGGCAAGCAGCTATATGTACTTCACCAATAACCTTAACTGGGAAAACCTGCATTGCTATTGGTACAGCGGCAACGGCGCAAAGGGACCGGAATGGCCCGGCTATGTCGGCACAGAGTCCTATAAGAACAGTAAGGGTCAGACCGTGTATGTGTTCCAGGAGCCGCAGAACGCATCGCACTTTATCATCAACAACGGCGGCGCCGGCGGAGTTTCAATGCAGTCGACCGACGGCAACCAGAACCATAAGTATTATTACTTTACCGGCAAGAGCAAAACAGACAAACAGGGCAGAACCGTCTGGGAGATCACCAAGGGTAAATCCGATGGCGAGGGTTCGGGCGGCAGCGCTCCGGAAACAGTAGATGCAGTAACCACCACAAATCTCGGAGGTACTACTATCGGCGGCGGCGGCGGAACAACTGACGAGCCCGGCTTCGTAGAGAGCGATCTTACCGGAACCGAGGTCCCGATGGTTTATGTAGGCGGCTTTAAGGTACGCGTTACAAACCAGTCCTACGCAGACGTTTACGGCGACAACAAAAAGACAAACAGCGCCGGTTATTCATACAGCGCCGATATGATCTACTTTACCGATAACAAAGGATACGGTACAGTCAAGGCATTCTTCCTTGACTCGAATAAGCATACTCTTGGTGCTGCATGGCCCGGCACAACCATGGATTATTACGCTACAAACAGCAGTGACCAAAAGGTGTATTCGATAGTTCCTCCTGAAGGCGCCTGCGGCGTTATCTTCAATAACGGCGATAACCAGCAGACAGTTGATATAGTCAACAGCGAGATATCGGGTATGTACAACCCAGGTTCTCCTTATCAGGTCGAATATAGTACAGGCCAGGCATATTACTGCAAAAATGAGTATATAGACGGAAAGCGTAAGGTTGGTACCTGGAATGCATCCGACATGAAGTGGACTCCGGACGATGACGACTATATCAGAAGCACACACCGCTTTGGCGGTAACGGCAGGAACGATGGTTCCAGCAACAGACTTGGCATGGCGAAGCTTACACCTTACTATGACTGGTATGAGTTTAAGATCCCCGTATCCAGAAAAGCAGAGTATTCATTCTCTGTAAAGGGACTTGATCCGACCAAGCCGAGCGTTCAGACTAAGATAGTCGATCATGCTCACGGCGATATATGGCTGGAGATGCTTTCCAACTATAACGGCGGTTCCGGTCACTTCCAGAATTATTACCTCTATACCTTTGACCCGGATAAGAAGGAAAACGTCAGCGATACTACTATGACAATATTCTATCAGAAGCCCGCTGGCTGGGATACTCCTAAGGTCACTGTAACAGGTCCTTTCATAGCAGATGCGGACCCCGTAGACATGAAGCAAGTAACGACAGGTTCGGATATCTACTACATTGACAATGTAAAGAGAGATTCTCCGTTTATTGCGTTTACTTGTGTGGAGACTTATATTGAAGGCAGCGAAGTAAAGTCAAGATCACATTATCATGTTACAGAGCTTGCCGGCGGTGATAAGGTGCTCTTCGTTCCGAATGACACTGTGCATCTTGAAAACGGCAGCTACACCGATTCAGGCGAGTGGGTCAACTACGTTTCAGCGCAGGAACAGCTCAAGAGAGATATCGCTTCTTTGAGAGCTGCATTCTACGGCAACAACATTCCTTCCAGCTACAATGAAAAGGGAGAAGTTGTTGCAGATACTGTAAGAAATTACTCACAGGGTCTGCGCACCGAATTCCTGAAGTATTGTAAGGAAGAGAAGAACACTAACGGCAACCAATACTATATTACAAATGACTATTCAACAACCAACGCAAGTACCTGCGCAAGCTATTCGGCAAGTATACGTTCGGTGCTTAACTCTTATACTAAGCTCTATTCGGCAATACGCGATGCAAGACAGTATCTGACTTCTACATTGACGGATGAGGAAATGCCCAGCGACTTCAAGATACATGGTGAAGGCGGCGGCTACTATCCTGAGTACCTCAACAGAGCATCACCAAACAGACAGTATACTTCAGACTCCATCAAAACACTGAGAAAGTATCTTGGTAAAGCAGAGGCTGCTTATCTTGGAAACAACAATACAACTACTGTTGAACAGGCTTATTCTGATCTTCAGCGTGCAGTATCCGGACTGACAATTGAACGCGAAGGCTCAATAGCAGTCGTTCTCTTCGATGCTCAGGGCAAGGTCAAGGATAACTCAAGCTTCAAGATCAGATTCAGGACATCCAAGGATGGCGATTACAATGAGCCCATCACTCTCAGGGACTACAATCCCGAGAGATATCCCATTATCTTCCTTAGCCCCAGCGATATCGGCAATGCCAGCGAGATCTATGATGTTCAGTTCATCGAGATCGACAAGACAGGTACATCAAAGGAGATCGCGGTTACCAGACCTGTAATGAAGATGGATGAAGCATGGGTATTCGTTTACACCAAGAATAACCCGTACTGGTCAAAGAATACCGCAACCGACTATCGTGAGATCAGAGCAGAAGTATTCGTGCAGAGTGACGATGAACAAATGCTCTACAAGATGATAGGCTCCGGCGCTAAGAAGGAAGATCGTGTGGCACCCTACAAGGCGATGACTCTCCTCTTTACAAAGGATGCTTCCGTCACCGGCGGCGGCGTGGATTATGTGATCAAAGCCGGATCATATACCTTTACAAATGCAGACTGCGGAGCAGTGGACTCTCCCATTTCGGCAGACGGTATTTTGAATCTCTACTCCACAGAGGCGGCGAATTACTTCTCTCATCCGGTCAATTATGGTGTGTATGTGGACGGAGAAAACGACCTCAGAGGCAACAAGGTCACCAGCACACTTAACGTAAGCAGTCTCTGGAAGGATGATAAGGGCGACTTTGTAACAGTAGCTACTCATACTCCGAATGCTGAATATGCTAACTTTGAAGGCTCGTCCGGATCGATGGTAAGCTATTCGGCAACTTACACAAGGTACGAGTTCAACGCCACAAAGGGTATTTCGTTCAGATGGTCATCTGAACGCCCGCTCTACACCTCGGCAGAGGTAAAGATGCATGCTGACGAGATCATCTTCGCAAGCATGGGTACGATCGATGGTACCAAGGCAAGAGGCGCTCACTTCTACATCGGCAAGGCAGGCGCCAAGAAGATGGTTGTTGACTTCCGTACAGACGTCTTTATAAAATATGTTGATCTGAAGGGTGATCTCCATACATTTGCTATCCGTGAAGGCAAGTATGAGATAGAAGCAGCAGACGGTTCAAACAACAATTATGTTGCGGATCTCTATGACGAGACCTACTGGAAGGGCATGGAGAAGGTCCACTATATCGGCAGCAACACCGCAAACGAAGGCGGTTCAGGCACATCCGGAACTCTCCGCAACGGACGTTACGGTACCTGATAACATCAAGGGCTGACGCCCGCGAAATCAAAACAAAAGCAGCGGTCTTTCCCCATGCGGGAAAGGCCGCTTTTTTGTTCTCTTCAGCAAGTTTAATGAGCTTTTTGCGGACTGCTTTAAGCAAATGGTCTCAGTATCCTGCATTGACAGTCACAAAATAAAATATGCGTAGCACAGTCTGAAAATGTGGAAAAAATTTAATACGAAAAAATAACAGAGAATGAGATACAAAAACAGCAGCAGCACTTTTGGGTGTCTGGGTCTGACGATGCCGATAGTGATGCGCAGACAAAGAAGTAAAAACAGCGGCAGCAGACATTTTAGCATAAGGTCGGTAAAGAGTCCGGCAGAGCTTATAGGATATGGGTCGCAGCCGGGCAGAAGTCCGCTGGAGATCATCAGCAGAGTGAATAGGTAATCCGTGATGTTCATTATATAGATCAGCATCAGGATAGGGGAATATTCGGTCGATGATGTGATAGATGTAAGCAGCTTTTTCATTTCAAGTCTCCTATAAATTAATTTTTAATGTTCCGCGCCGGAAATATTTCCAGCAAAAACCGAGATTTCTTTGATAAATTATTGACAAAATAAAATGCTTTGTAGTAAAATAAAACTGTATTTTTTAATTTTCGGGAGGTACCGATCATGCAAAAAAAACCGTTTATCACAAAGGAAAAGGCGCAAGAGATCATAGAGAAATTCCCGACACCTTTCCACATCTATGACGAAAAGGGCATAAGAGAAAATGCCAGAAGACTTAAAGAGGCTTTTTCATGGAACAAGGGCTTTAAGGAATATTTTGCCGTTAAGGCGACACCTACACCGGCTATCCTGCAGATACTCAGAGAAGAAGGCTGCGGCACTGACTGCTCATCCTACGCCGAGCTTCTTATGAGCCAGAAATGCGGCTTCAAGAACCCCGAGATAATGTTTTCTTCCAATGATACGCCGGAAGAGGAGTTCCGCTTTGCAAAAGAGGTGGGCGCTATCATTAACCTTGATGATATTACCCACATCGATATGCTTCAGCGTGTGTGCGGCATACCCGAAACTATCTGCTGCAGATATAATCCCGGCGGAAAGTTCGCTATTGCCACAACTATTATGGATAACCCCGGCGATGCTAAATACGGAATGACCAAGGAACAGATGAAGGCTGCGTTTATCCGCCTGAAAGACCTGGGCGCTAAGGAGTTCGGAATACATTCATTCCTTGCGAGCAATACCGTTACAAACGAGTACTATCCCACACTTGCGAAGATACTTTTTGAGCTGGCAGTTGAGCTGAAGGAGACTACCGGCGTTCATATCAGCTTTATTAACCTTTCGGGCGGCATAGGCATTCCCTACACTCCCGACAAGGAGCCGAATGACATTATGGTCATCGGTCAGGGCGTAAAGGCTGCGTTTGAGGAGATACTTGTTCCTGCCGGAATGGGCGATGTGAGCATTTTTACAGAGCTGGGCAGATTTATGCTTGCGCCCTACGGACATCTTGTTACCACCGTTATACACGAAAAGCACACACATAAAGAGTACATCGGTGTGGATGCCTGCGCTGCAAATCTGATGCGCCCTGCAATGTACGGCGCTTATCATCATATTACAGTGCTGGGCAAAGAGAACGAGCCATGCGATCATGTATATGATGTAACGGGTTCGCTCTGCGAAAATAACGACAAGTTCGCAATTGACCGCGCTCTTCCCAAAATAGACATGGGCGACATAATCGTCATTCACGATACCGGCGCACACGGTTTTGCTATGGGCTACAACTATAACGGACGTCTGCGCAGCGCTGAGATACTTCTCCGAGAGGACGGCACATTTACAGAGATACGCCGCGCCGAGACAGTTGACGACTATTTTGCTACACTTGACGGCTTCTGGGATAAGATCTGAAAATAATTCTGAAACAAAGGCAATGGACGTTTCTGCGTTCATTGTCTTTTATTATTCCCATATTTTTAAGAAATATAATTTGCCATAAAGTTACAATTTTTTTATTGTTTGTATACAAAATTGTAGTTGATTATTGAGAAAAAACGCCTTATAATAAACATATAAACTACCCGCATAAGCGGAAAATCAAGGGGGATATATTATGCAGTTATTAAAAAAATGTCTGGCGGAATGTCTCGGGACCTTTGTTCTGGTGCTTTTCGGCTGCGGTACGGCTGTAGCAGTGGGCTGCAACGGCGCAGTTGCTAATGAGGCGTACTTTATGACGGCGCTTGCATTCGGTCTTGTTATTGTTGCTATGGCTTATTCGATCGGCAATATTTCGGGCTGCCATATCAATCCTGCGGTGTCCATCGGCGTGTTTCTCAGCGGAAAAATGAAGGGCAGCGAGTTCTGCGCTTATGTCGCTTCTCAGTTTATCGGCGCGCTCATCGGAGGCGGTGTGCTCAAGGCGCTTTTCCCGGACAGCGGTCTGGGCACCAACGGCGTTTATGACAACAATATCTGGGCGTCACTTCTTATTGAGATAATCCTTACATTTGTGTTTGTACTGGCTATTTTAGGCGTTACCTCAAAGGTGCAGAACGGGGCAACAGCAGGCATCGTTATTGGTCTTACTCTTACGCTGGTGCATATTTTCGGCATACATTTCACCGGTACATCAGTAAATCCTGCAAGAAGCTTCGGACCTGCCGTATTTGCCGGCGGCGATGCTCTGGCAAACGTATGGATATTTATTATTGCTCCGCTGGTTGGCGGGGCGCTGGCCGCATTGTGCTATAAATTCCTTGCATCAGGCACAGCTGCCGAAGAGCCTGCTCCTGAAGCTGCCGCACCTGTCAAGGCTGCTGCCGTTCAGAACACATCAAGACCTGCAGGCGCAAAAAAGAAGAAGAGAAGATAATTGTCACACACTCCGCCGGGATCGGTTCGCAAGACCGTTCCCGGTTTTTTAGTCACGCGCAGAGCGGCAAGCAGCCCGCGCCCGATTTCGCGTTCATAGATAAACAAGCGGAAACGCAGCAGCCCGCGCCCCAAAATATCAAACCAAAAACCAAACACAAAAGTTTCGCTCAAGCCTTTTCAAAGGCTTGCAGGTCCAGGGTGGCGCCCTGGTCGCGCTCCGCAGAGCGCGAAATCCCTATGCTTCAAGCGCTCCGCAGGGGTGAATCAAAAAACAGTCCGGTGGACTGT
>CADBPE010000250.1 GCA_902796475.1 uncultured Ruminococcus sp. | reverse complement strand
GTCCCTTGACCCTGCAAGCCTTTGAAAAGGCTTGAGCGAAACTTTTAATTTTATGTTCATACATTTTTAACTCATTCAAAAACCCTGGAGCTGATCCCTATATTCTGTCTTGCGGCGCAGAGCGATACTTTTGTGTTTGGTTTTTGGGTGATATTTTGTACGCTAAAAAAGCTCCCTTCACGGACATTTATCCAATGTCACGCTCAGGGAGCTTTATGTAAAACAGCCGGCGGATAGGGTGGGTCGGCATTGGGGTCCGGCTGAATTTACCTCATTTATTACTTGCCATAGCCAAGCTCTTCAAATGTGGTGTCACCTGTGATCGTTTCAAGCGTAACCTTGCGTGTTTCGTCATCCTTGTAGAAGATGGTGCCTACTGCATCTGCGCGCATATCCTCAAGATCAAAGGCATATTCTCCTTTTTCATTGATCAGTCCGTAGGATTCCATAGCGCCCTTAACGGTGCACTTCTGCGCAGCTTCCTTTTTCTCTGCAATTGATGCTTTTTCAGAGGGGAGCTTGTCACTCTTTACTTGGGTGTTGTTCTCTGCTGTGAAGGTGCCTGAAACTATCTCTGCATAATAGTTCTTGCACGCTGCATCAAGTGTAGCGGCATTCGTTTCATCCTGGGTCCTGTCATTGCCCGCAGTATAGCTCTCGAAGATCTCATAGGCTTCCTGATACTTAACAAAAGCCGCTTCGCTGTCGATAGCTGCGAGATCAAGCACATAGGGGCCGCCTGCAAATGCCATTGTGATCTTACCGTCCGCTGTGGTCGTCTGTGTCATTGTATCGCTCATGCCCCTGGGCTCAAGGACCCTGAACACTCTTGTCTTGGAGCCGTCGTCATTATCCTTCTCGCTGCTTTCGACAACAGTGCCGTTCATAAGTCCTGCTGCTGTGGGATTGCCGTTAGCCTTTGCTACGATGTACATAACGCAAAGCTCTTCAGGCTTACCGTCGTCAAGCATGAGTACCAGACCTGTGTACTGATCGGTGGTGTCATCACCGATGTAAGCTGCCTTTATCATGTCCTTTGTGATCTTATCCAGCTCGGTATCGCGTACATCCACCTCCGGCTTGCTCTCAACGATCTCTATCTGGCTGCTCTGATCTGCCGCTGAAGACTGTGCGCTTGTCACGCTTGCTTCGGAAGCGCTGCCTGATGTATTTGTTTTGCCGCAGCCTGCCGCTGTGCATACCAGAGTTGTGAGAACCATTGCTGCTGTGAGTACCTTTACGATTGTCTTTTTCATAATAAATTTCCCCTTTCAGATCATGCCGTTTTTTCGGCCGGCTTACTTTTGTCTTACTTTGTGTTTTTGTTTTGTTTGTGTTATCTCGTTGCTATGGCTATATAATACATTCGCAAAGTGACTGTAATGTGACTGTAAAAAAGTTTTTCAAAAAATTTTTCAGTATTATAAACGGCAAGATCCGCAGGTACGATTTATTCTATGCTGCTGCATATAATGTATGGCATTTTCCAAAGTGAGGGGCGACCGTTCAGCGGGTGATGTGAACCGTATCTATAAAGGGCTATTGCCAACCGGTAAGCAAATGATCTTTTGTCATACTTTCATCGACCACGCTGAGCGGTATCATCCTCAAACGCCCTATGGGCACCAGCCCTCAGCAGACCCTGATATAATCTGTTTTGTGCGGCAGCCGGCAGGACGATTACCTCACTCACCAAAAGGTACAAATAATCCCCGGCAGACCAAGGTGATCTGTCGGGGCGTTAAAGTTCTTAATGTACCGCTGACATTATCTGCATGCACACCTGCATGGGGGACTGGTCAGCATCAACTATGATATCGGCAGCGCTCTCATAAAGCGGAAGACGTGCGTCAAACAGTTCACGGATCGCCTGAAGCTTGTCCGGCTTTGCAAGCAAAGGTCTTGAATTGTCGTTTTTCAAACGCTCGGCAACCGTTTCAGGCGATACGTTCAGCAAAACGATACGTCCGTTATCACGGAAAGCCGCTACATTTTCAGGAAAAGTCAGAGTGCCGCCGCCTGCGGCTATAATAAGTCCTCGCTTTGCTCCCAGAACCTTTGATGCCTCCCTCTCCTTCTCCCTGAAATATTCCTCGCCGCTGTCCTCGAATATCTGAGTAACGGTCTTATTCTCCTGCTTTTCTATGTACTTGTCCAGATCAACAAACGACATTCCCATCTTCTTTGAAAGCAGACTGCCTATGGTGCTCTTTCCGCAGCCCATGAAGCCGCAAAGTATTATATTCTTTTTTGCCATTTTAAGGTACCTCCGATATCTTAATGAGCAGTACGTTAAATTTGCTCATATGTAATCTTAAATGTAAATGATATTTCCAAAAACGTCAGAACAGTCTTGCCTGCTCCTTTGCGCTGTCCTCAACAAGCTGATCTATATCGGCAGGGTCGTAGTCGGTGCCGTCCCATATCTTGTGAGCGGCAGCCGCCTGCCATACCAGCATAGACATTCCTCCCACAGACACAGAACCGTTGGCTTCGGCTGCTTCTATCAGCTTTGTCTTCAAGGGATTGTACACGGCATCAAAAACACCTGCGCATCTTGAAAGAGCCTTCGCCGAGACCGCCATACCTCCGACATTCGGGTACATTCCCACAGGTGTGCCGTTCACCAGAAGGTCGTATTCTCCGCTTATATCCGAAAGCAGACAGCAGCTCACTTCTGCGCCGCCGAGCTTTTCCCTTATTTCATTCGCAAGAGCAAGCTGTTTTTCGCGGCTCTCAGGTCTGGCGGCGATAGTCACGCTGCAGCCCGCCTGCACAGCCTCAAATGCAAATGTCCTCGATGCTCCTCCGCACCCAAGCAGGATCACCTTGCCGGCAAGCTTTATCCCGCCGCGCTCCAGAGCCTTCAGAAAGCCGTCAGGATCGGTGGTGTAGCCTGTCCTCTCACTGCCGTTGCAAACAGTGTTGACAGAACCATACAAACGCGCGCGGTCGTCCAGCCTGTCAAGGTAAGGGATTATCCTCTGCTTGTTGGGAATCGTGATGTTGTAGCCGGCAAGCTCATCAAGTTCATTCATCATGGCGCCAAGAGCTTCCGGGGGGACATCCGCCACTGTATACTCGCCCTCCAGTCCGGCGATCTCGAACAGCCGCTTATGAATAAAGGGCGACATGGTATGACCTATTGGATGTCCGATGACAGCGAATCTTCTTTTTGACATTATTTTTTCTTCCTTTCCGTTATGCAATTATACCAAAATAGACTAAAGCTAAAAAAAAATTATAAATCATAGAGAAAATTGCAAATTATATATTGACAAAATAAGGAATACCTTATAAGATTTGAGTATAGAAAATTGTGCGCAGATAAATCAGCGCTGCTTTCATATTGTATCACGATTCCTTATCGTTGTCTACGAAAGCCATGCACAATTTTTATTATTTCAATTTTTTTAGGAGGAGTTACCCATGGTACTGGAAAAGGTTAAGGCTATTCTCAGCGAGCAGTTCGACGTTGAAGAGGACAAGATCACTCCCGAGACATCTCTTATTGATGATCTTGGCGCAGATTCACTGGACGTTGTTGACCTTGTTATGTCTATCGAGGACGAGTTCGAGGTAGAGGTTCCCGATGACGAGGTAGAGAACATCAAGACCGTTGATGACCTTGTTAAGTATATCGAGAATAATAAGTAATTCACTCAAAGTCGGCTGCCCTTCGCGGCAGCCGTTATTTTTTTTGCGCTTTTCTATTGAAAAAAAATCGATTGGATAATATAATAGTCTTTATCAGGTATTATTCTCTTTTATTAAGGAAAGGATTGAAGATCACAATGGCACAGCAGAAAAAAATGGTGGAAGCCATTACGTCAAGAGACGTTGATTTTGCAAAATGGTACACCGATATCGTAAAAAAGGCAGAGCTTGCCGATTATTCAGGCGTAAAGGGCTGTATGGTAATCCGCCCGTACGGCTATGCTATATGGGAAAACATGCAGCAGGATATGGACAAGCGCTTTAAAAAGACAGGTCACGAAAACGTGTATATGCCCATGTTCATTCCCGAAAGCCTTCTCCAAAGGGAAAAGGATCACGTTGAGGGCTTTGCTCCCGAATGCGCATGGGTCACTGTCGGAGGCAGCGAAAAGCTCACC
>CADBPE010000249.1 GCA_902796475.1 uncultured Ruminococcus sp. | reverse complement strand
CTTTTGTATTGTTTTTTTGTTAGTTTCATATCTCAATTATACTGATTTTTTTGTGGTTTGTAAACATTTATGTGAACACGCTCTAGTATGCTGAAGGTGCTTTCATACTCCGGGAATGAACGATACTCCATAGGCTGTAAGCGAAGCTGCAAGGGCAACCACTATCAGCGGCAGCTTGAAATATGCTAAAACGAGCGCTGCGACCGTTCCGGCAGCCGATGTAATAAAGTTTCCGGTGCTGAAAAATATGGCGGGTATCGTCATTGCCGCAAGGACGGCATACGGAATGTAATACAAAAAGCTGCGCACAAATACCGACTTTATCTTTTTGGTGAAGAAGGCAAACGGCAGCATTCTTATCAGATAGGTAACTCCTGCCATAACGAGAATATATAACCAGATGCTCATGCTTTTGCCTCCTCTTTTATCGGGAACAGCAGCGCGCCGAAAAGCGATGCCGCTGCTCCGCAGATTATTACCGTAAATCCGCCCGAAATGAAGGGGAGGAGATATTTGCACATAACGCTCAGTCCGGAGGCAAAGACGACAACAAGCAGGATGCTCCTTTTTTCTGCTGCCGGCGGAACTATTATGGCGATGAACATTCCGTAGAGCATAAGTCCCATGGCTGATATAAGCTCTGCGGGAAGTATCTCTCCGGCAGCGGCGCCTAACAGCGTACCAAATGTCCAGCCGAATGTGGCGACAACTATTATACCGTACATGTAGCCCGGTGTGACAGGCGTTTTTCGTGTGGAGCACAATGCGAAGATCTCATCCGTGATGCCGTAGGCGGCTATCAGGCGGTGTCTGAGCGTGAATTTCGCATCAAGATTTTGTGAAAGCGATATCGCCATAAGTGCATACCGCATATTTATTACAAGCTGCACCAAAGCCATTTCGATAAGCGTACCGTTGGCGGCGATTATCTCAATACCCTGCGCCTGTCCTGCGGATGTAAGATTGGTAAATGATATGATGACTGCGCTGAACACGGATATTCCCAGTCTTACAGCGGCTATTCCGAAGCCGAATGACACCGAAAGATATCCAAGCCCGATAGGTATGCCGGCAGCCATGCCGCTCAGAAATTCGGATCTTGTTTTCATTTGAAGACCCCGAATGAGCCAAGCAGCAGCAGGCAGAGCAATACAGGCGCAATGTATCTTATCATAGCGATATACAGGTATTTTCTGCCGAATTTTTCACCGTTCTTTGTAGCCTCATCAATTATCGTTTTGGGCTTGACTATCCAGCCGATAAGGATACATGTGCTGATGGCTACTACCGGCATGAATATATTGTTGCTCACATAGTCAAACAGATCAAGCAGCTGAGCCCGAGCCGTCGGATCGTTAGGCAGCGGAACTTCAAAATAGATCGCGTTATAGCCAAGGCAGATAAGTATGCCAAGAGCAAGAGCCACAGCGGTCTCAACGATCGTGGAGGTTCTTCTTGTCCAGTTGAATTTATCCATAAAGCTTGATACGACAGCCTCAAGAATGGAAATAGCGCTTGTGAGAGCTGCAAAAAATACCATTACGAAGAATACTGCGCCTACGATATTGCCTATCCAGCCCATAGCCTGAAATACTTTGGGCAGAGCCACGAACATAAGACCGGGACCGGCATTCTGGAGTCCTTCATCGCCCATAAAAGCAAAAACTGCGGGAATTATCATAACTCCGGCGAGGAATGCTACTGCGGTATCGAATATCTCGATGCGGTTGACAGACTTCATAAGGTTGCTGTCGTCTTTGAAATATGAGCCGTATGTTACCATGATACCCATAGCCACGCTGATGCTGTAAAACAGCTGACCCATAGCGTCCATTACAACGCCGAACACTTCTTTGAAGCCCATATTTTCAACGCTTGGAATAATGTACTTGCCAAGACCGTCCATACCTGTGCGGCCTTCGCTTCCCTTTACTGTAAGAGAAAATATTGCGATACCCACTACCAGCACAAGCAGTATGGGCATAAGTATTTTTGACAGTGATTCTATTCCTTTATTTACGCCGATAAAAACAACCAGTGCAACCGCTGCAAGGAAAATGAACGTATAAATTATCGGTTCATAATAGCCTG
Source organism: uncultured Ruminococcus sp. (assembly GCA_902796475.1). Lineage (GTDB taxonomy): Bacteria > Bacillota > Clostridia > Oscillospirales > Acutalibacteraceae > UBA1213. Next base: position 870 of record CADBPE010000249.1, on the reverse strand, counting down.
TGATAAAGCCCGTAAAATATCCGTCAGAAGCTGCTGTCACGCCCTGACCGGTGCAGAATGCAACGCAGTATTTCAGCACCCAGCCGCCTATGATGCAGTAATATGGCAGTATCATAAACGGGACGAGTGTTGCGAAGCCGCCCAGCCAGCCGAATCTTTTATGCAGCTTTCCGTATGCTGTGAGCGCGCTCTGTTTGGTTTTTCTTCCGATGGCTACTTCTGTGACAAGCATTGTAAATCCGAATGTCAGCGCCAGAACGATGTAGACCACCAGGAAGATACCCCCTCCGTCCTTAGCTGCGAGGTACGGGAACCTCCAGATGTTTCCCAGACCCACCGCGCTGCCTGCCGCTGCAAGCACAAAACCGATGGAGCTGGAAAACGAATTTCGTTTCTTTTCCATATTTTTTCTCCTCCTCTTATTATTCCGGCAAGATATTTCTTACTGGAATAATATAGATAAAAAAATTCAATAATCTTCATTATTCTATCACAGTATGTACTAATAGTCAAGTTTTGAAATTTTGAATAAAAAAGAACAGATCATATCAGGGTGCAAGAGTGCGCCAGCCTTCTAAGTCAGGGTGCAAGAGTGCGCCAGCCCTCTAAGTCAGAGTGTAAGATGGCGCCAGCCCTCTAAGTCAGAGTGTAAGAGGGCGCCAGCCCGCTAAAAAGAATTCCCCTCTTCCTTTGGAAGAGGGGCAGGGGTGATGGTAACGCCCGCAGGACGTTTTGAGGGAAATCCTGTCTCTTTGATTATTCTGTCACCCCTTTCAGGCAAGCGGCCGCAGGCTCTGCGCTTGCCGCCGCTCGGCGGCAGGGGTGCTTTTATCGAACCGTTAGTAGGGGACGCCCTCTTGCGCAGGGCGT
>CADBPE010000248.1 GCA_902796475.1 uncultured Ruminococcus sp. | reverse complement strand
TAGGGATTTCGCGCTCTGCGGAGCGCGACCAGGGCGCCGCCCTGGACCTGCAAGCCTTTGAAAAGGCTTGAGCGAAACTTTTGTGTTTGGCTTTTGGCTTGATATTTTGGGGCGCGGGTAATTACATTTCCGCCTGTTTATCTATGAGCGCGAAATTGGGAGCGCAGGCTCTGCGCCGCAGGCTCTGCGCCGCCGCTCTGCGCTTTGTCACGCCTGCAGTTCCCTTTCTTTCGTGCTTTTGTTTTTGCGGCCGGGCTGTATGAACTTGTACGGGACCTCCGGCAGACCGTCAATAGCGGCGTATTCATCAGAGATCACATATCGGAAAATATCATTGTTCGTGTCAAGATTGTACCGTATTTTGCGGAAATCCAGATGGAGAATGTGCTGCCGTATGATAGAATAAATATTGATATCATGCGCCTTTTTTGCAAAAGCAAGAATGGCAGGCTTGTACTTTTCATATACGCCGGCATGCTGGAAATAATTCCTCTCGGCAAGGACCGAACGCCAGTAGTCACTTATCTTCTCCATGTTCATCGTGCCCATTATGCTGCCGAAACGCTTCTCGTAAAAATACAGGTGTCTGCCGCATACGGCAAGCTTGTTTGCATGGTAAAGAATACGGCTGCTTGTGGCAATGTCCTCAAAAAACATATATGGATACCTTATTCCGGTATCTTTGAAAAGCTTTGTTTTGTAAAGCTTGTTCCAGGCATAGCTCTGCAGCTTGGTATCACGGATAAGATAGTCAAGAGCCTGATCTTTCGTAAGCTCGCAGCTTTTGAGCAGTGACGGACGGGGCAGCTTTAAACCCGTATTGAAATATGAGTACATAAACTTGCATATAGCCATGTCGGCGTCGTATTTTTTGCAAGCCTCGTACATATCCTTGAGAAAGTCCTTGTGGATATGGTCGTCGCTGTCGATAAAGGCAATGTACTCGCCCCTTACACGCTCAATACCGAAGTTTCTTGCATCGGAAAGTCCGCCGTTTTGCTTGTTGTACAGCTTGAAGCGCTTGTCGTTGCGGCAGAATTTCTTGGCTATTTCGGGGCTTCTGTCAGGAGAACCGTCATTGATTATAAGTACCTCATAGTCCTTGAAGGTCTGTCTTTTTATGGAAAAAAGACACCTGAGCAGAAATTTCTCTACTTTATAGATCGGTAGAATGACCGATATCTTTGGATTATTATTCAAATGATCACCTCATTATTCTACAACAGGTTTATTCAGATCCAGCCTGCTCAGCCTTGCATAGCTCAGTTTCAGGCTCAGCCTTACCTTTGCTCTTGCCCTGTCAATGTTTACCCTTGCGGGGGCTTTGGCGCTGTCTGCGCACTGCCGCACCATAGAGGGAATGGCAAAATACACATGAAAAATGTGTACGCCTAATTTTCTTTTGAATTTCTCATAGCTGCCCTGGGATTCAAGGAAAAGCCTTATCATCGGTATGGTATTGACATAGTCGTTCACCCGCTGCGTTGTCATGCGCGACTCGGTATACACGGAAAACGCCCTTGTGTAATGATAGCCGCAGTGATCGACCGAGACCACCTTGTTTGCGAACCAGAAAAGCTGCGGAGTAACTGCCGCATCCTCATAATACATATCCGGAATGGCAATGCCGTGATCGGTGAAAAGTGTCTTCCTCCAGAGCTTTGCCCATAGATAAAAGCGCATCTTTGTATCTCCCAAGAGATAACCGAGAGCTTCGTCACGGGTGTATACCCTGTCAGGAACTTTCATGCCCTTTTTGCTTTTTTCCGTATTGAGAAAATAAAAATCAAAGCCGCACACGGAAATATCCGCATCGTTTTTCTTTGCGGCAGCATACAGCTTTTCAAGGTATTCCCTGCTGATACGGTCATCGCCGTCTATGAAGCATATATACTCTCCGGCTGCATGAGCAACGCCGAAGTTTCTTGCAGGACCTGCGCCGCCCTCCGGATTGTCTATCACCCGGAAACGCTCGTCCTGTTCTGCGTAGGTGCGGGCTATCTCCGCCGATCCGTCGTCTGAGCGGTTGTTTACAATTATGACCTCAAAATCCTCAAAGCTCTGCCTCCTGATTGATTCAAGACACGGCACGAACATTTTCCCGCAGTTATACACGGGAATCACGATACTGACAGCAGGATTCGATCGGGACATCATAATTCACCTCGGATATAATACTGTCTTACTTTGCGCCTGAGCTGTCGGCGCCGGCAGCAGAAATGTCTGCGGCTGCGTTCTTTTTCTTTCTTATGCCTGCAAAGGGCAGCGAAATAATTATAGTCAGATAGTATGTTATGCAGCGCCAGATCAGTATTGCCGACTTGATGGTCGATTCGTCAAACGTAGTTCCGAAGAAGGCGCTGAAGCAATACTCGGCTGCGCCCGAACCTCCGGGCAGCGGTACCAGCCCTGACACCATGCTGACAAACGACTGAGCACACAGCATATCGAACATCTGCACACCGTCCTTGCCGAACGACCTTGCAATACAGAACGGCACCAGAAACAGCACCGTAAGCTGCACGAATGTAATGACATACACTTTAACAACAAGGGCTTTATCACGATTCAGATCCTTGTTGCAGTTGTGGAAATTTGTAAGGCTATCGTCAAGCTTTTTGATTTTTTCATCGACATTTTTAAGTATATGTATTTTTCCGAGCAGCTTAAAAATTCCGCCGATGACCTTTGTTGTAACGTTCTTGTTAAAAGACGCCAGAAGCAGCACCACAATAGTGCCGACCTGTCCTAAAAATCCTATGACCGTGAGTGCCCACATGGCGAGATCAAGGTTTTCCACAAACATGCCGAATCGAAGCGCCATAGCGAGTATGCTGTATCCGGTAAGCGTAAACTGCCACACCAGAAATTTCTGGATAAGCGCGGCTGTGGCATTTGATGCCTTTACCCCCATTCGCGACATGGTGAGCACCTGCATAGGCTGACCTCCGGAAGCGCCTGGAGTCACCGCGCAGTAAAACTGCCCCACCATAGACACCACCACCGCATTCCATAGCGTGAATGAGGGGGTACTTCGTCTGACGAACAAATATATGATGTATGTATCGAGTATAATGTTAAGAAAATACAGACCCAGCGCCACGATGAGCCACAATACATTTATTTTAAGACCGCTGTTGAGCAGGTCGATAAATCCGTCTTTGGAAAATATAAAGAAAACGATAAGACCTATGGTCAGACCGATAATAAACACATTAAAGATCAGCCCCCATGGTATCGAGGATCTCTTATGCTTAGTTGTATTCATCTGATCACCTCACAGGCAAAAAAACAAGTCTGAATACCTCAATTTCTCATAATTTTTATTATATCATTTTTTTTACAGCAGGTCAACTGCTTTCGCCTATGCCGTTTTTTACATAACCAAAAAGCCTGCACAGATCACCATGCAGGCTTTTATTCAAAATATCATAATGCAGAATATCCGAAGCTGTTTACAAGCGCTTCTATCTTGATACCCTTGCGGCACATCGGGCATACGGGCGGCTTGAAGCTTTCGTAATCTTCAAGATCGTTAGGGTCAAAAACGGAATTGACCGGATGACCGTCACATTCATCGACCGTTGCAAATATCGCAGCCACGCCGACGACCGTACCGCCGTAATAATTTACTGCGTCAATAGCCGCAAGCGCACTTTTGCCGGTAGTAACGGAAGCCGCCACGATAAGGACATGCTTATCCTGCAGCATTGGAACGATATTATCACGGAACATCATTTGTCCGCCCGATATATATTCCGGCGAAACAACATAGATAGTCTGGTGAGCGTTCATATTTACATAGTCGTCCCTTGTCAGATCCTCCGCAATGCAGGTGCCAACGACCTCCATGCCGTCTATGCAAAGGATAGTATCGACTATGGTAGTCATTTTATACTGAGAAACAAGCTCTCCGGCGAGAGCCTGAGCTTCCGAAAGGCGCATTTTCTGTGTTGTCACGTCTATATAGTAATTTATATGGCTGTGCATTGTAGCGAAATGTCCCTTGCGCACACGAAGGAACACGTCATTGTTTTTTGTTCTTATCTTAAATTCCTTTGCCATGATCCACCTCTGTCAAACGCCAAGAGTTTTCCTCAAGCGTGTATTATATTGTTAATATTACCATATTATTGTTAAAAAATCAATACAGAAGCGCAAATAGAACAGAGTTTTTGAATGAGTTAAAAATGTATGAACATAAAATTAAAAGTTTCGCTCAAGCCTTTTCAAAGGCTTGCAGGGTCAAGGGAC
>CADBPE010000247.1 GCA_902796475.1 uncultured Ruminococcus sp. | reverse complement strand
TCAGGAGAAGGATCTCACATCGAAAAAGATACCATTGCTTAAAGCAACAATGTCAAACTGGGTCCTGACAGCTGCTGAACAATGGTGCCTGCCGATCGTGCAAAAAATGACGGAGCAGCTTCTTTTGAGCGAGGTCATTCATGCAGACGAAACTGTGATACAGGTGCTGCACGAGAACGGCAGGAAAGCGATAAGCGAATCGAGGATGTGGGTCTACTGCAACGGCAAGATCAATGACAAAAGCATTGTTATCTTCGATTACAAGCCTAGATAGTGAAGATCTCTCCGTCCATATCGTCGCCGGCCAGTGCAAACTCATAGTTGCTGCTGTAGGTGCCGTCTGCAAACTGTACCTTAAGGTCGCTGAGGTCAAGTACATACTTTTTGCCATTTGCTTCTGTATAGACTACAAATTTATCATCGCCTTCTGCCAATTTAGGACGGATAGTGCCGACAACCTTTGCGCCCTTCGCTCTGTCAGCGGGAAGCATAGAGTAACCGTTTTGGGAGAGAATTTTATTAATTTCATCTTCTGTATACGCTCCTAACTGGAGATACAATGACATCATTTCTATTTCCGAATTCACAAACTCGTCATACTCAATCGTATAAGTTCCTGTCGGGTTGTAATAAGCTGTCAGAGCATTCGGGTCAACCTTGATGAGAATGGTTCTCTTCTTGATCTCGAACTCTCCATCCTTAACATCGATATTATAGCCCTTCTTATCGGCAGTGCCCTTTACTTTTTTTTGAGGTTCTTACCGATCTCACCGAGACACTTTACCCACAGAATTTAAAACCGGAGTGCAATATAAATAAAAAAACGAATCTTATCCGAAATGGATAAATTTTAAAAAAACACTAAGAAATTTGTTTTCTTTGCACAAATGCCGCTGCCGTATCTCTTTGTGAACACCGCCGATAACATTTTTGCCCGGATCCATGTCATTTGAGCCTGCGCTCCCGTGTTAGTTTTGGAAACATTTTTCATTCAGATAGATAATATCTTTCAAAAACTAAATCGGAGAAATCCCGCAGGCATACTGACGTATGTCAAGGGATTTCTGTGCAAGATGACGGAAAAAGTGCAAGCAGATTAAGTGACGCCCCAAGAAGCTGAGCCGAAGGCGAACGCTGATTGGTTGGCGGAACTTATGCAAAGCTGCGGTGCTAAACCTTTAGGCGGTCTTTGTGCGGTGTTGCCTTTACTTTCAGGTATGCCTGATTCAGATTATTTCTGTCAAGTATCCTTTCCGGTAAATCTTCTGCACCCTTCCTACTGCCAAGCGTGCAGCGGACTTTCACCGCCAAGTTACTGCCCATTTCGGGCAAACACAAAAAAATCTCCGACAGCACACAATGTGCCGTCGGAGAGGCAATGATATATTTATTGTTTCCGTCAGGCAGGAATAAGCGGCAGCTCATAGTCATCCAATTCAAAATCATATGACTGTTCGTCTGAGCTTTCCTCCGTGGGAAGGGAAGATGCTCTCTCGGCAGTGCTTGATTCCTGAACAGTGCTGCTTTCCTCCGATGAAACGGAAGATACCGTTTCCGCAGTGCTTGATTCCTGAACAGTGCTGCTTTCCTCCGATGAAACGGAAGATACCGTTTCCGCAGCGCTTGATTCCTGAACAGTGCTGCTTTCCTCCGATGAAACGGAAGATACCGTTTCCGCAGCGCTTGATTTCTGAACAGTGCTGCTTTCCTCCGAGGGAGCGGAAGATACCGTTTCCGCATCGCTTGATTCCTGAATACTGCTGCTTTCATTTGAGGGAAGGGAAGATACTGCATCCGGAGCGCTTGTTTCCTTATCTTCAGCATCTTGTTCGGCGGATACCGCCGGATCAGACGAAGCGTCTTCATTGTCTGATCCGTCATTTTTATTGCATGATACCAGCAGCAGCACCGCTGCCAATAACATCAGTATCAAAATCGTTTTCTTTCTCATTTTGATAACACCTCTTAAATTATGGATAGATCACCGTTAAACAACGGATAATAGTATATGGATCAACAGACATCCATAAAGCGGGAACTCTGAAACCGGTTTACTCTCAAATCATTATTACAGGAAGTTCATACCTGTCGCTGTAATCTACCATGAACTGAGCGGTAAATCCGGAAGTATTGCCGACCTTGTCTTTTACGGTTATGAACAGCTCATAGGTTTTCTTTGCTTTTGTGTAGGGTATGCCGGTATTTGTTCTGTTAAGCGTAAACTGAGGATCCGTTACGAAATCATTAATAAGCGTCCAATCCGAAGTCCCTTTTTCTCTTATCTTCAAAGAATAAGTGTACTGTCCGGCTCCGCCTTTTGCGTCAGCTGTAACGGTAAACCCTGTCTTGTAGTTCATTGTTGTACGGTTATTCATGAAGACAGCCGACAGAGTAAGTCTTTCAAAGACATTGAAATATGTATACTCCGTTTTCCTTATCGTGCCATTTTCGTCCTTTGCTTTAGTAACAACTACATATTCTCCGGTTTTATCGGGAGTAATAACCGCATTACCTGTCTGTCCGTATTTCAATGCAGTGATCCATTGAGGAGATCCGGAATCAAACTGCTCTTTTGTGGTATAATACACCGAATACTTCACGTTTCCGGTCCCGCCTGTCGAGGACGGTACAACAGTAAGTGAATCTCCTGAAAACAGGTTTTTTTCCGAGAGAGTGTGATATACGGCAAGACCCTTTGTCACCCGGAATTCGGAATATGCTTTTCTTGTATTTCCGGCTGTGTTTATGGCTTTTACACAGACCTTATAGGTTCCGGTAACGGCAGGTTTAAAGCTGACAGTATTGCTGCCGGCTTCATTTTTTATACTCTTCCAGTCAGTATCCTTAGGATTCATGTAATAGAATTTATAGCTGCATTTTACGGTATCGTCAGAAACTAAGGCTGTGATCTTCTGGGTCTGACCTAAAGATACCTGATCGCGCTCAAGCCTTATATCCGCGCTGAAATCAGCAACATTAAACTGACAGTATTTTTTCCGCAGAACACCCGTCTTATCCTTGACTTTAATACAGATCTCATAATCGCCGGCAGAAGCAGGATTGATGATAACATTACAGGAGCTGCTGTCCTTCAGAACGTTTGTCCACGAAGAAGCACCGCTTTTTCTTTTGAATACCGAATAAGTGTATCCACCGTTTCCGCCCGAAGCTTTTGCGGAAACAGTGACGCCCGTTCCGAGCGATACTTTTCCGGAAGAGATCGTCCCGTTTACCGAAAGATCATCCACCGCCGTAAAACTCAGGTACTCCTTTACGATCTTTCCGGAGGAGTTCTTTGTTTTTACAAGCACCTCGTATTTTCCGACAGCAGACGCCTTCAGATCGGCTACCGTATTCTCCGAATAATTACGGATAGATCTCCAACTGCTCTCACCGGACAGACGATAGTAAAAGGCATACACGCTGTCAGCAGCCTTTGATGCCGTGATCCTTACAGTACCGTTAAGAGAAATTCTGTTTGCGGACAGCGATGCCGATGTATCAACGTAAACTGCCGCAGGCTTTTCCACGCTTCCGGTTTCCGGAGCATAAGCCGCCGCAGGTACAGAACCTATTGTTACAGCAGCCATGACCGCGCAGATAATAGATAGTTTTTTCATGCTGTTTCTCCTTTATTGATATTTTATTCTGAACACAATTCCGCCGCTATCTTCAAGACTGAAATTTATTTTTGCTTCATCATTATATCATATCTTCTGATGTTGTTCAAGATTTAGCTCGGTCAGAATCGCCGTTTCCTGACATCGCGGGTACGGCAACACTTATAAAACAACAAAGCACAGGCTCAGTAAATTGCTATACCGTGTCTGTGCTTTAATCAACTGATTTGAAAGAATTGCAAAAGGGCGCAGTTATCCCGTGACCGCTGACCGCAGACACGAGCATACCTTACCCCCTCGCTTTCTGTCAATACATATTCATGGTGTATTTTACTATATTCTGCCGAATTTGTCAAGATTTTGAGAGCAATTTACCAGGGTTTTTGAATGAGTAAACAAAATGTTAATGACATTTGAAGAAAGATATTCTACACTCAAAAAGAGGTGAGCATATTATGAAGAAATTGAGCTTGATGGAAGTATTAGAAGGAATAGAAGATACAAGACGAAGCAG
>CADBPE010000246.1 GCA_902796475.1 uncultured Ruminococcus sp. | reverse complement strand
GGGGTTCGGGGGATAACCCTTTGTTTTTAAACAAAGGGTTGCCCCCGAAGTAGCTGACCGGCAAAATTGATTTCCGTAGCCGGTAAAGTATTGACATTACATTTTTTATTTGGTATGATAATGTAGGTCGAGCAGCCCGATACGGATGCTGCTTATCATTTTTCCGGGGAAAATCTTCCGGAAAGAAATGAGATTATCCGGAACCCCCCGGATGTGTTCCTCCTTGCGGCTATGCCCTCTCGCCTTCATTATTTCGCCGACCTGTACCGAACACACAGAAGGAACGCTGCTTTTGCTGCGTTCATCCGATACAAGCTGACGAAAAATATGACGAGTCGGAAAGAACGGCGGATCTCTCCGGCAATTTCGGATCAGGTTAACAAGATAGGGGAAATCGGAAAATGAAAAAAAGCGAAAACTGCTATCCGTCCAAAGACAGACCTTGGCTGAGATTTTACAAGGAAAAAAATCTTAAGGCGGAGCTACCCAAATGCACCATCTATGATTTTGTGTGGAATAACAACAAGGACCACCAGGAAAACATTGCCCTTAACTATTTTGACAAAGAGTTCACCTATCAGCAGCTTTTCGAGGGGATCGAAAAAGCTGCTTCCGCATTTACAGCTTTGGGAGTAAAGAAGGGCGACATCATCATCATGGCGACCGTTACTCTTCCCGAAACGATCTATTCCCTCTATGCGCTGAACCAGCTTGGAGCGATCCCGAACATGGTGGATCCGCGTACAAGCGTCGATGGCATCAAGGAATATATCGAAGAGGTAAACGCAAAATTTCTTCTCTGCATTGATGCGGCATATCCGAAGATCGAACAGGCCGTCAAGGGCACGACCGTCGAAAAGGTCATCATTTCTTCTCCGTCAGACTCGCTGCCGAGAATGAAAAAGACCCTCTACAAGATCTTCAAGCAGGAAAAGCACGAGTATGCCTCAAACTGCCTGCTCTGGAAGGATTTCATCAAGCAGGGCGAGGGAACCAAAGCAGCGAAAGTCTCATACACTCCGAACTCATGCTGCGTTATCGTTCACACCGGCGGCACCACGGGTATGCCCAAAGGCGTTATGCTGACCAACGATAACATGAACGCATCGGTGGTGCAGGGAGACAACAGCGGCTTCTACCTCAGAAGAGAGCATAAGTGGCTGGGAGTCATGCCGCCGTTCATCGCATACGGCATCGGAAACGGACTCCATCTTCCTCTGGCGATCGGCATGACCCTGATCCTGATACCTGCCTTCAACCCCAATGAATATGACAAGCTTCTGCTGAAATACAAGCCAAATCACATCGCCGGAGTTCCGTCTCATTACAACTCTATAATGAAGAGCAAGAAGCTGAAAAACGCCGACCTCTCATTTATAGTATCTCCCATAGTAGGCGGCGACGGCACTCAGCCTGATTTCGAGAAAAAGATCAGCGCCTTCCTCACCTCACACAACTGCCAGTCTCCGCTGATAAAGGGCTACGGCATGACAGAGATAACGGCGGCTGTCTGCGCCACTGCTCGAAGGGAATTCAACAAGCCCGGCAGCGTAGGCATTCCTTTCACACACTCTATCATGGCTGTTTTTGATCCCGATACCGGAAAAGAGCTTCCCGTGAACAAAAGCGGCGAGATCTGCATGGTCTCACCGAACATCATGCTCGGATACTATAACAACAAGAAGGCTACCGACGAGATCCTCCGCAGGCACGACGACGGTATGCTCTGGCTCCATTCCGGCGACCTTGGACACATTGACGAATACGGCTGTGTGTTCATCGAGGGCAGGATCAAGCGTATGGTAGTGCGTTTCGACGGATTCAAGGTGTTCCCGCCGTTTATCGAGAATGTTATCATGCGGAATCCCTGCGTCAAGGCTGTTTGTTCTGTCGGCACAAAGGACAAAGCTCATTCACAGGGTCAGCTTCCTGTCGCTTATATCGTTCTTAACGATGACGTTGAGAAGGATCAGGACACTATCAAGCAGGAGCTGAAGGAGCTTTGCGCCGAAGAGCTGCCCGAATACGCTCAGCCCATTGACTTTTTCTTTGTCAGCACTCTTCCGTTGACCTCCATCGGAAAAGTTGACTACAGAGAGCTTGAAAAACAGGCAGACGCTCGCTGAGTCTTGCCCGTCAATTCCGGTCAATACACTTCCATGCGGTCAAAATCTATTCTGCACAGCCGGTAACGCACACTGATACTAATTCCTGATAAAAAACAGACTGATATTTGCGAAGATGATTTTCGCAAGACAAGGCGGAGGACACAGGAATCCTGACGGATTCCGAGGACGACAACGAAGTATTGCGGAAATCAGACCGCAAAGATTGTCTGTTTTTTATTAGGTTTTAGTATGAGGAGCAGGAAACAGCCGGATCCTCAGGGGTCATGGATACCACCGCTGCCTGAATACCGCAGGAGGTGTATAGAATAAAAATATATAATCAGGAGGAATTTTTAGTGAAGACAAAAAAACTATTGTCAGTTGTCTTGTCGGCGATACTTCTGGGAAGCACCGTTTCTTTAGGAGCATCTGCCGCACCGGCAACCACAGCCACACCCAAGACCTACAAATACGTCGCAGTTGGTGACAGCATCGCCGCCGGCTACGGTCTGGAAAAGACCGGTGACATTGATCCCGCAAACCCCCTCTCTGTTATCCTGACAGACAAATCCGTTATACTTTCCGAGGATCTTATCGCTGATCCTGTAAAGTCAGCATATCCTGCAATTTTCGGCGAATACCTTGCCGAGCTTGGTGACAACAGGGGTTACGAGGTCTCGACCGCAAATATCTCCGCCGCAGCATACAGCGCCTATGACATCGCACAGACGATTTATGATCCGGCTTTTCTGAGCAGCTTTGGCATCACTATTGCAAAGATGACTATCGGAACGACCGAGCCTCTCACGCAGTACCACACAATCTTCAACAAGTACCTTTCGGACGCCGATCTTGTGAGCGTTCAGCTCGGCGGCAACGATATCATCAAAAGCGTTCTCGTTCCTATGCTTGCATCCAAAAACCCGATAGTGAAAGGCATGGGCTACTCTCTGATGATGACACTCTTCGGCGCCGATCTGCCCGTAGCCATAGCGGCAGGCATCTACACCATGACAAGCGCCGAGAACGCATTCACCGCAGAAAATCTTACCGAAGCAGCACAGACGCTGATAGAAATGAACAACAGCAAGGATGCGATCGTTGCCCAGACTGCCGCTGATGTAAGCAGCGTTCTGGACGCTATCCGTTCCGTCAACCCCGACGTAGCTTTAGCGCTTGTAGGTATGTATAACCCCTATGGCAATTCTCTGGAGCTTGACGGTCAGGTACGCGACCTGATCACCGTTATGGCAAGCATTCTTGAAAGAGCTTCCGAAGAAGTCTTCGGTACCGATATCGAAGTACCCGAGCAGGAGGATGAAATTTTCGACGAGGCCGAGGCACTCCGCATCTCCGAGGATGCAGATAAAAACCTTGGTGAGCTCAGAGTCCTCTCCAAGCTGCTTGAGAAATTGCAGAACACCAAAAGCAAGATCGCTGAGAAGTTCATTGCTCCTATTGTTGACGCCTGCAAGGAAAAGCTGAGCCTGCTGATGCCCATCATCATTGATGAGATCAGCTATTCATTCGAGTATCTCTTCGCCGGTCAGTCTATTGATCCTCAGATAAGATCCCTGAACGATCATTTAGCAGCCATCGCTGATGAAAAAGGCGCGATCTATGTTGATGTTTACGACATCAGCAACGAGGACAATTTTGATCCTCATCCGTCAGCAGACGGTCACAAGGAGATCGCCGACATTTTATGGAATACACTTGAGGATACGGTTTCCGAGAGCATGGTAGTTGATGAGCTGAAGAACAATTCCACAATTTCTTCTGACAAGATCAAGGTCGGCAGCAGCGTCAAGGTTCGTGCAGTTGCAGAGGGCGGCACAGGCAAGTATCAGTATGCCGTATTCTACAGAAAGGTCAAGAACGGCGGCTGGACAAGGATCCATGACTACAACGACACCGTTTCCTGCAACATCAAGCCGTCAATGGCTGCTAAATATGAGGTTCGCGTAGATATCAGGGATTCCGCAGGCACCGTCGCCAGCAAGACAATGAATCTTACCGTTACTTCAAAATAAGTCAATACCGAACCTTTCCGGATGAACGGTTCACCGGCACATATCTATTCGTATTCTTAACAGGAGGTAAACTATGAAATTCAAGAAGTTACTGGCTCTCGCTGTTTCGGCAGTTATGCTGGGCGCTACATCTACCGCAGCATTCGCAGCACCTGTTGCTACGGCTTCACCAAAGACCTATGAATATGTAGCTCTCGGTGACAGCATTGCATCAGGCTATGGACTGAGCGCTGACGATCATGCTTTTGATCCCGCTCTTATCCTCAGCGAAGATCTTATCGAAACCCCTGTAAAAGAGGCTTATGCAGCCGTTTTCGGCGAGATGCTCGAGGAGCTTGGCGAGTCTCGCGGATATCAGACAAAGACCACCAACCTTTCCATGACAGCTTATCGTGCTCAGGATGTGGCAAAAACCATTACGACCCCCGGCTTCAAAGGCGAGATCGCTACATGGATCGTAGACACCTTTGTCGGAGCAGGCACCAGCGATTATCTGCTCAACTACCATGACATTGTAAGCAAATATCTTCCCACAGCCGATCTTGTCAGCATCCAGCTCGGCGGCAACGATTTTATCATGGCAGTGCTCTCTCCTATGGTCAATTCCGAAAACCCGATCGAGAAAGCCGTAGCCGTCTCGGTATGCCTGGTTCTCTTCGGCTATGATATGAAAACAGCCATCGGCGGCGGTCTGAAGGTTCTCAGCAACTACAAGGACAGCATCACAAAGGAATCTCTTGCTCAGTTTGCACAGACTCTTGGTGACGTCATCAAAAACTTTGAAGGCTATGTGCTGAACTCGACAGAGAACGTCCGCACTGTTGTTGATACCGTTAAGTCCGTCAACGACAAGGCTAAGATCGCTATGATAAATATGTTCAACCCCTACGGCAATTCAATGTCATATAACGATCAGATGACCGATATCAACATCGTTGTAACCAGCATATTCCAGATAGCTGCTGAGATGTACTGTTCAGTTGAGACCTCTGATCCGTCTGTTGACCCTGTTGACGTGGATCAGGATGAACTGACCGAAGAATTTCTCGAGGCAAAGTCTGACGAGGCGTCCGAAGCTCTGGATGAGCTTGAACTTATCTCTGCTCTGTATTCAAAATACACCAGTATTAAAAACAAGCTGTTGAATGAGATAGTTGCTCCGGTAGTAAACTCCCTCAAGGTAAAGGCTGACGAGCTCATCTCCGTCGCAAAGGATCAGATCGGCTACATGATCCAGTATCTTGCAGTAGGCAAGACCATGGATCCGTATGTAAACCTTCTTAACGAAAAGCTGGCTGAGGTCGCGGAAGAGACAGGCTCAATTTATGTTGACGTTTACAACATCAGCAACGAGCACAATCTTGATCCTCACCCGACAGCGAGTGGTCACGAGGAGATCGCCGCCATCATGTGGAACGATCTCGAAGAGACTATCACCGAAAGCATGGTAATTGACGAGCTGGTAAACAACTCCGAGCTTAAATCCGACAGGATCAAGGTCGGCAGCAGCGTTAAAGTCAAGGCTTATGCTGAAGGCGGCACAGGCAACTATCAGTACGCTTTCTATTACAGAAAGGTAAAGAACAGCTCTCCGGTAAGAGTTCAGGATTTCAGCACCACCGATCACTGCAATATCAAGCCGGCAATGGCAGCAAAATATGAGGTCATCGTAAAGGTCAGAGATTCCGCCGGAACGGTCGTATCCAAGACCCTGCCTCTGCAGGTCACATCAAAATAATAGCAGCCGCCGGATAAAAACGGTCGGCTACTATCTCACGGTATAATTCAAGGCAATACTGCACAAAGCTATCTCTGTGCGGTATTGCCTTTTTTTGGAACAAGTATGTCCGATCCGCTTTGTCAAGAAACAACAGAGCCGATGAAGCATTATCGCTCCGTCGGCTCTGTTTTACTTTATACCTGAATCCGTGAAACTCAAACAGACAAAATAGCCGAAAGCAGGATAAACAGAGCATTACAATCAAAATTTTTAATCTTTGATT
>CADBPE010000245.1 GCA_902796475.1 uncultured Ruminococcus sp. | reverse complement strand
TATCCCGCCGCCCGTACTATTGTAGTTTCCGCTGCCGCCGAAGGAACTGTTCTGGCTGCCATATCCGGAATTACCGCCTAAACCTCCGCCTGTACTATTGTAGTTTCCGCTGCCGCCGAAGGAACTGTTCTGACTGCCATATCCGGAATTGCCGCCTATCCCGCCGCCCTGACCATTAAAGCCGCCGTTCCGATCAGCGGGTGGTCTGCTGTTCATCGGGTCATTCTTGTTACTGTACAGATCCATACTATTGTATGGGTTTTTCTTGTTGTAACCGCTTGTGCCTGAGCCGCCGTTTTTATTTTTTCTGTTTTTGGATGTGGCTATAATGATAAGCATTACGATAAAAAATAATATGGGGACTATTATCGATACTGCGCTGCCGGTGTATCCGTATAATTTTATGCGAGTCTTACTGCTTGCGGGTATGGATGCGGTCATTAATATTCCGACAGCAAACGAAATAACAAACATTACCTTCAGGATACTATTTTTCATAACGCTGACCCCTCTTTTCAGAACATCTTATCAATGAAAACTGCCGTCATCACCGCCGTCGCTGTAACCGCCGAGAAATCCGCTGCCGCTCATATTTCTGCTGCCGATGCCGGTTCCCTCGCCGTGACTGTCGCTGAATCCGCTGTTTCCGTATCCGGAATTGTTGTTGAAGCCGCCGTTTCCGTATCCGGAATTGTTGTTATAGCCGCCGTTTCCGTATCCGGAATTGTTGTTATAGCCGCTGTTTCCGTATCCGGAATTGTTGTTGAAGCCGCCGTTTCCGTATCCGGAATTGTTGTTGAAGCCGCCGTTTCCGTATCCGGTGCCCCTGTTCCGGCTGTGAGGATCCTGATCCTTTTCGGAGTGGATGTTGTAACCGGTGAAGTTTTCGTCATAGTAGCGTGTGGGGTTATATTCTTCCGGAGAGATGGGATGATCCTTTTCCTTTTTAGATGTGTCAGTGAACCTTGTGCGGCAGAATTTGCAGTAAAAAGGGGTTAACGGATCGATCGGCGCGCCGCAGTTCGGACATTTCCTTGCCTCATAAACTCCCGGATCTTCGGGCGTCTTGTCACCGAGAAGGATCATATACTTTCTCATTTCATTGCTCATGCCGTCGCTGCCTATATTGTCGGATTTGTTGGCGGCAGCTTTTGCCATAACCACAACTATAAGGATAAACAGGACAAATCCGATGCTAAGATATCCGTATATGGTCGGATTTTTTACAGCGAACCCGAAAAGCAGCCGTCTGATACCCATAGCCGCAAGCACAGCGACAACTATTATTATTATGATCAGTATCAGCTTCTTTTTTGATTTGTTGTCCATTGCATCCACATCCTTTTGCAAAACGATCAATTTACTCATAACGGAAGTATTATATCATATTGCTCACTAAAACAGAATAGGAAAATGCGCACTAACGCTGGCTGCCTGTCAGAAAAAAACGATTTTTGACGAATGACCAGACAACCGGTTTTTACATAAGCGGAGCGAATACCTTCATGATAGTTCCTCTGATCTTATAGGATACCTTTGTATTTTTGATAGTATCGAAGGTCACGACACTGCATTTTTCGAGAGTCTGTTCAAAATCCTCTTCTATTTCGGGGATACAAGAGGTTCCGAGCAGATAAGTGGCGCACTCAAAATGATGGTACAGGCTGCGGTAATCAAGATTGATAGTGCCGACTACCGCCTTTTCGTCATCGCTGACAAAAACCTTTGCGTGAACAAATCCGGGAGTGTATTCGTATATCTTCACGCCGCATTCCAGAAGATGCTTGTAGTGCGTTTTTGCCAGAGCATAGGGCATTTTTTTGTCAGGTATGCCCGGAAGAATGAGCTTTACGTCTACGCCTCTCTGAGCAGCGTAAGTAAGAGCCGTTTCCATCTCATTGTCAAGTATAAGATAGGGCGTCATAATGTGGACGTAGTTTTTTGCGCGGTCAAGAATGTCCATGTAGACCGTCTCGCCGACCTTGTACTTATCCAGCGGGCTGTCACAGTAGGGAATGAGATAGCCGTCATTCTCCTGAGGGTCAGCCAGACCGAAGTATGCCGACCAGTCCATGTCCTTCTTCAGCTCGGTAAGATGCCACATCTGCAAGAACTTGTGAGTGTA
Organism: uncultured Ruminococcus sp.; assembly: GCA_902796475.1. Lineage (GTDB taxonomy): Bacteria > Bacillota > Clostridia > Oscillospirales > Acutalibacteraceae > UBA1213. The sequence continues at coordinate 9,979 of CADBPE010000245.1, read as the reverse complement.
GCTGTCAACAGCCTTGCCCTTTATCATAAGGGCGGTATCCTTCCAGTGGCCGAAGCGGACGATCTCATTTATATATTCGTCAGCAAGGTTTACTCCGCCGTTAAAGGCGACCTTTCCGTCAATGACCAATATTTTTCTGTGGTCACGGTAGTTGTACTGGGTTGAAATAAACGGCGTGAGAGGGGAAAAGGATTTGCACTTTATGCCAAGCTTTTCAAGACGCTTAGGGTAATCCGATGTAAGTGTGGATATCTCGCACATACCGTCATACATAACACGCACTTCTACGCCCTGAGCCGCTTTGTCAGCGAGTATTTTCAGTATGCTGCCCCACATAAGTCCCTCGTCAATGATGAAATACTCCATAAATATGAATTTTTCCGCTTTTTTCAGCTCTTCGAGCATTGCCTTGAACTTGTACTCACCCAGCGGGAAATAGGTGACCTTTGAACCGTTGTACACCGGAAAAGTGTTTGAAAGATTAAGGTATGTGCAAAGGGCGTCCGTTGAGCTTTGCACTACCTTGTCCTCTTTCAGGACCGACTCATCCTGAGCTATGGCGTTTCTTGAATCCCTTACAAGTCTTGAGAGCCGCCTGCTCATACGGGCGTGTCCGCTGTCCTTTTCGGTAAAGAGCAGCATAATAGCCGCCGGCAGCGGCAAAAGCGATATTAGGAACATCCATGTGATCTTTGCCGATGAGTCCATATCGAGCAAAAACAAACGGAACAAAACTACCAGCGTGAATAAAGTGGCAGCCAGAGCATAATATTCAATATCCTCGGCAAACCAAATGAACACCGCAGCAAGAATCATGATCTGAAGAAGCAGAACAAGTGCAGTTATTCCGAACCGGCTGAATACTATCCTCAGCAATCCCTTTTTCTTTTTTTTGATAAGTCTTATTACGTCAGGATCGTCAGTAAGATTATTCTTTTTTTTCAATTTCAGAAGCACTCCTTTATTTAATTATCGCTTTGTGCGCTTGTCATGGGGATCGTTTTTCTGCCTGCGGCTGTGCGCCGGAGCGGAAGACGAGCCTGCGCCGGTATTTCCCGCGCTCCGTGTGCCGGGTCTTTGATGCTTATTGGCAGCGGATGCGGAGCTGCGCTTTATGCGGCTGTCATCAGACTGTCCGGCAGGTGCGGATCTTGCCGTCTGACCCTGATGTGCCGGTCTTTTTTTCTTTCTCCTGTTTCCAAAGAAAAGAATGTAAAAGCTGAACAGTACAATAACTGCCACATCCACAATAACGATCATTATCACAATAAACGTATATGTTCCTGAAAATCCCTTTTCCTCTTCCTTTTGTTCATTAAGCTCAATAACTCCCCTGTCAACGTATGTCGGAAGGTTCTTTATGTTCTCGCTCTTTGCCTTGATCCTGCGGGCGTATTCCTGAACGGTAAGGCTTTCATCGCTGTAAAATGTCAGATCGCCGGTGCTGTTTGAAAAAGCGTACTCGTTTATGCCGTTCGGATTTTTAAAGAACACTACCTCTTCAAGATTCCTGCAGTCCTGAAAAGGCTGGAGCGGTATCTCAGATGTTCCGTTGAATTCGGCTCTTGTAAGATTGATGCAGTTTGAGAACACTGCCGTATGCAGGTCGGAAAGAGATTCCGGCAGGATCACTCTGCCCAGTGAATCACAATTTGCAAAGGCAAACTCCTCGATGGTTTTTATTCCGTTCTGGAGCTTCAGATTTTTGAGCATCGTACATTTTTCAAAGGCTTTTGTGCGTATTGTTTCTACGCTTCCGGGAATGGTTATGGCTGAAAGCGATGAGCAGCCCGCAAATACAGAACTTTCGATCACCTTGAGCTTTGACGGCAGAATAACATTGTTGAGCAGCGTACAGCCCGCAAAGGCTCTTTCACCTATTCTGGAAACGCCGTCCGGCAGAGTGACCTCAGTAAGTGATTCACAGCCCTCAAAAGCAGATTTTCCGACAACTGTTACCGTTCTCGGAAGAAGAATGGTGTCGATCTGCTTGTTGCCGGCAAAGGCGAAATCACCTATGCGCTTTACTGTATCCGGAAGACTTCTGCTTTTTTCCTTGCCGTTATAGCGTATGAGTATGCCGTTTGCGGCGAGCACGAAATCGCCCTTCTGATTTTTCATCCATTTTGTTCCTTCAAGAGCATATCCGCCAAGCTCCCTGACGGTAGGGGGAATGGTGATATTCTCCAATGAAGAGCAGTTGAAAAGCGCATACTTGCCTATGGTGAGCGTACTGTTGGGGAACACTATGCTTTTAAGCGAAGAACAGCCCGAAAAGACAGAATCTCCGAAATTCATAACGCCCTCGTTGATCGTCACTGTTTCAAGCGACGGGCAGTTTATAAAAGCACATTCTTCAATATCCTCAACATTTCCGTTGATATCCAGCCTGCGCAGAGCAGTACAGCTTGCAAAGGCATTGGAGCCTATTTTTTCTATGGATCCCGGAATTTCAAGCTCCTTCATGGTATCGTTGTACATGAAGGCGGTAGGGCCTATCTGTGTGACCTTGTACTTATCCACTGTTGTCGGCATGGAAACATACAGACTTTTGCCTACATATTGTATTATTTCCGCGCTTTTGCCGTCGTCAAGCACTCGGAAAACATAGTCGCCGTTGTCGATAATGGCAGCCGCGCTCGCTCTTAGCGGCATACCGACAGTAAATGTCAGGGCAAGTACGGTCATAGTCAGCACAGCTGTAAGAAAGCGCATGCCGCACTTCATTTTTCTTTTCAAAAATATCATTGGAGTTTCACACCTTCTGCGGTTTTACTTGATAACTATAAATGAGCAGGCATGTCAGAATACACAAAAACCCGTTTGATCATTATGTCCTCAGCGTTTCCTGCGAGTGCAATGCGTTTATAGTTAAAAATTTTACACATACTGAGCGGATCATGCCGTCAGCTTTTATTTTCAATATTCCCGGTATAGAGAGATGACCCTGCCGAGAATACTCAGCTCATCTGTAATAATGGGTTCAAAATCCGGGTTATGGGGCTGCAGACGGAAATGTCCGTTCTCCTTGTAGAAGCTTTTTACGGTCGCTTCTTCGCCTATGAGAGCCACTACTATATCGCCGTTTTCGGCTGAGGGTGTTTTTTCACACACGACTATATCTCCGTCAAGTATACCTATATCCCTCATGCTTTCACCGTCAACATTCAGCGCAAAAAGCTCTCTGCCTGCCGCCCTTGACGCCGGGAACGGGATATGTCCTGTTACCTCCTCAACGGCATAGACCGGAAGTCCTGCCGTGACCCTGCCTATCACCGGGACCGACACGGACATCTCAGCGCCGGACATTCTGATAGAACGATGTCCGCCGCAGCGTGTTATGTAGCCGTTTTCTTCCAGCACATTCAGATGTGACTGTACCGTAGAAGTAGATCTCAGTCCCGTAGCCTCGCAGATCTCTCTTACGGACGGCGAACGGTTCTCTGCCGCCGCTTCTTTAAGGAAATCAAGTATTTTCTTTCTGCTGGGAGTAAGAACATTTTTCATAGGATCCCCCTCAATAAAAGCAAAGATCGTTTATTCTCCGCAATTTGCCTATATAGGTTATTATAACACACACAGCTGTAATAATCAAAGGTTTATTGCAACATTTTCAGTGTTTTTGAATGAGAAGAACGGAAACCGCCCTGCAGGATTGATTTCCGTGAGCGGCGCATATTCCTGTCCGCAGCGCAAAAAATCCGATGAAACTCTGCGGTCTCATCGGAAAATTTGCTGTCAGCTTTGGTATTATGCGTTTCTCCAGTAGGTCTGTATCTCGGAGGAAATGTTTTTCATGTTGTCGTAGTGCTTGTAATAGTCCGAGAAGTAGTCCTCTCTTTCACGCTTGTAGATGGAGTCGTCACCGTTCTCTCCGGCATATACCACCATTGCTTTTATTTGCGAAATGAGAGTAAGAGCGGTGCGGGAATCCGCCTTGAGCCGATCGTCATACTCGTCAAACTCGTCTGACGGACGGAGCTTCTGTATCTTTTCAAGCGTGTTTATAAGGTCGTCAGCGGCAAGAAGATATCCCCTGAGCTTTTCGCTGTCCTTGCAGTCGAAGGCTTCGTCCTGCTGCCTGAGCTTTCTCGTGAAATTCACCGACTCATTCACCAGCTTTTTTACATCTGAAACATACTGGTCATTCCTGTTGTGCAGCTCCATATTGCAGCCCGAAAGAGCCGTAACGAACATAGCCATTACAAGAAATACTGCAAGAAGGCCGGTCATCGATTTTTTCATAGGCTGTTCCTCCTCTGTTGTTGTTATGCGCCGGTCAATTCATATCAAAGCTGCCTGTAAGCAGATATATCTGATAGTAAAGTACGGCTGCCCGTCCCTTATAATAGTTAAGGATCGCTGAATCCGCTGCAAGAAGTCCGTTGCTGCCTGAGCCTGAGGCTTCGTCAAGAAATCCCTGCAGTGCGTCTTCAAGTCCGCTGTTCCAGGTGTTCTGCGACTCTACCAGCTTGTCCTGCTCTTCGGGAAACTCCTGAAGCTGATCGTAAAGCTTGATGTACGCTTCCTCCTGCTCTGATTTCCATTGATCGGCATATTTCTGGGTGATAACTCTCATATCAACGGTGGATTCGGCTGTTTTCAGTTCATCAAAATACGATTTGTCAATATCATTCTGCGCAAAAAGCTCGTTGAATTTTTCGTCGTCAGTAAATTCCGTAGCGTGGTGATAGTCTTCAACGATCTGTTCGTCATCGAAGAAATATCCCTGTTCAATAGCTGAGTCTTCACTGCTCTCGTTCGAGGACTCGCCGTCAGATGTTTCATTACTCTGTTCATTGCCGCTTTGCTCTTTGCTGCTCTCGTCTTTGCTGCTTTCCTCATTGACGCTCTCGTCCGGTGAAGTTTCGCTTGTCCTGGACACCTCTGAGCCGTCAGCCCCCTCGGACTTCTCCTGAGACTGTACGGTGCTGTCCTCCGAGACCTGTGAGACCTGATGATCCGCAGCAGAATTTATCTGAGATGCAGGAGATGCTTCTGAAGCGTTCCCGTTATTGCTCCCGCCTTTTGAGCATGCGCCAAGAGCAGCAGAAATAACAAGCACAGCCAGAACGACCGCAAAGCCTGATCTTTTCTTCATAATTTTAACATCCTTTCAAGAAAAAAGCTGTCATTTGGATCCGACAGCAAAAGTATAGCACAGTTTCGGTCAATTATCAAGACTAAAAGCCATGCCTTCAAGGAAATCGATTTTGCACTGCAAGTTACACTGCCGGCAAGCTGCCGGTGCCGATTTAGTTTTTGAAAGGTGTTATCTATCCGAATGAAAAACGTTTCCAAAACTAACACGGGAGCGCAGGCTCTGCGCCTGCCGCCTCTCGGCGGCGGGGGCTTTTTTTAAAGAACTGTTGCTAAAACGAGCATTTCACGGAGCTTTTTATAAATGCTCTCTGCATCTGTGGCGGGCAGCGGGTTTTCTCCGAGACCTACCTCTACTGTGAATGCCGGACGGCGGAATTTTTCAACGAACCAGTCCTTGAAGCCCCCGCCGCATGCCAGACCTTCCGGCTCGGAAATGGTGTAGCCGCTCGAATATGACATTATCCTCGCCATTTTCAAAGCCTCCGGATCACGGTAGGTGCCGAAATCCCAGTAGATTTCCTCTCCCTGACTGTGAAAGGCAAGGGCGTGGTCTATATTTCCGGTACGGCAGTATGAAGCAAGTGTGCGGCTCTCCGGCTCGCTTTCCGGATAAGCCCCGCCAAATCTTGTAGGCGACGGAGAATCTATCCCGTTTTCGGTCTCAGCCTTGCGCAAAGCTTCCCAGTTGGCTGAAAAATTATGGTTGACATCTACGCCGGCTGCGTTTGCCTGCCAGTGCGAGGTATCTCCGCCGCTCACCTGACGCACAAGACCGCTGTAATCTCCGGCGCAGTCCGCTCCGTGAAGCTGTATCTCAACGCCGTCGGGATTAACGCAGGGCACTACCGCCAGACCTCTCTGATTGAGAAACGTGCCCACTCTGACGCCGCACATACTTTTGCCGTGTTTTACGGCGCTGCAAAGCTCGTCCATAAAGCGCAGCAGCACGAGGGTGGTTATCCACTCCATACCGTGAAAGGCTGATGCAAACAGCACCTGACGTCTTCTGCTGCCTACGCACAGCAGGTCTATTGGACGTGAGCAGCGGGTCTCACCGATAGTTTGACGTGAAAGGAAACCGTAGTCGGTAAGCAGCTTACCGATAAGTATTTCCCGTGTGCGTCTGTCGGCGCCTTGTTCAAGAAAAAAATTGTCGATCATTTACATTCCTCCCTGCATATACAGCTTTGTATTACAGAATAATTATAGTCCCGGAAATACAAAAAAACTGTCACAAAAGCTCCCGATTTCGCATTGCAATAAAAACATACCGGAACTACACTGCCCGCGATGAGTTCCTTTCCGTATGTGCAAACCGCCAACGCGAACAAGGGTGCGGCAGCTTGCCGCCGAGCAAAACTGATTTTCTTGGAAATGATACCTCAGGGCTTGCAGGATAGCGCAAATATATAGTATAATAAAAAAAACACCGTCCCTGACGGGCTGACGCAAAGGAGAGGATCACAATGACACATAAAAAAGTAATCTGCCGGCGGCTGATCCCGGCGCTGACGCTTTGTGCCGCGCTTGCCGTACCGGTATCCGGAGCTTCGCTTACTGTCTGCGCTGCCGAAAGTATAAGCTATGCCGAGCAGGCGGGCTTTCTCGAAGAACATTCTATCGGTCTGGCGGGAGATTTCAACAACTGGGGCGCATGGGGCAACTCGGATATTCCTCTGTGGGATGACGACTTTGACGGCATTTATCAGGCGGGCTTTTCGTATGAGCGGGGCGAGTGCCGCTTCACTGTCCGTGCCGACCGTGATTGGCAATACTCCTGGGGCGATTACGACCCTGTCAAGGGTCAGACCTTCAAAAGCGACTATGAACCCAAGATAAATATAACAAGCGATTATGCCTGTGTTGCCGTCAGATTCGACACAAACGGAGATGCTGACCTCTGGTCATTAAAATATGAGATAGTTGACGGCTTTATGGAAAACAATTCCTTTCCCGATACCGATATAATACAAATCGGACAGTCCGTTAAAATAGACTGCGCTGTCGAGAACGGTTCGGGAAGCATACAGTACGCCGTATTCTATCAGGAGCCGGACAGTGATGACTGGTGCTCATATTTGCCCTATGCTGCCAGAAGCAGAGTTGTATTTACTCCCGATAAGACGGGATATTATACTGTACGCATATGCGCCAAAGACAGCAAGGGCTATACCTCAGCCCGTGATATTACACTGACTGTGCTGCCGCCGCTGACTATCGTATCCTCTATAAATGCCGCAGAGGTATGGACAGGCGATGAGGTCACCGTTCACTGCTCGTCACAAAACGGTATAGGAGAAAAGCTGTATGCTCTGCTCTATCGTGAGCCGGGCAGCAGCAAATGGAAGGCGGCTGCCGATTATTCAATATTGGACACTCATTCCTTCAGGCCCACCCGCGCGGGCGAATATCATTTACGCATTCGCGTAAAGGATGACGCAGGAAATACGGATGCGGATGATTATACCGTTATGGTCAGATCTAACGCTCTTGTGAATACCTCGTCCCTCAGTGCGGACAGAGTTATGGCGGGAGATCCCGTGACTGTGTTCTGCGCATCCGAAAACGGAGCGGGAGCCAAGCAGTACGCTCTTCTTTATCAGGAGCCGAACAGCACTAAATGGAAGACCGCTTCGGCTTATTCCGATCGTGAGATCATAGTGTTTACTCCTAAGCTTGCAGGGGACTATACCCTGCGTGTAAAGGTGACTGATGAAAACGGAGCTGTTTCAGCAAAGAATTTAAGGCTCACCGCAGAACAGGGGCTGCTTAACACATCATATCTTGACAGGAACGATATCGTTCTCGGAGAAAGCGTGACGGTATGCTGCTCAGCCGATAACGGCGCAGACGGTAAAAAATTCATGGTGCTGTACCGTGAGCCGGACAGCACTGCATGGAAAACTCTTTCGGCATATTCGGAACAGAGTGAGGTTAACTTCAGACCGAAAAAGCATGGCGCTTATACAGTCCGTGTAAAGGCTATGGATGAAGAAGGCAGGACAGACGCAAAAAACCTTCAGCTTTACGTTGGAGCGCCGCTCAAAAACACTTCTGTGCTTGAAAACGAAAGCATCAGGCGCGGGGACAGCGCAGTTATAATATGCTCCGCAGAGGGCGGCAAAGGAGACCGGCTGTATGCCGCATACTATAAAAAGTCGTCGTCCTCAGGTTGGACAAAGGCGCGCGGCTATGACACTTCCGAGATAATTTCCATCACGCCGGGTGCGGCTGTTCCCTATGATATCCGTGTATATGCAAAGGACTCGTCAGGCAGGGTATCCGCAGCAGTTCTTAGTCTGAACGTCACCGGATAATTGAGGATCTTACACTATTATCAAATTAACGGTTTTCGAGTGTATCGGTGGGACTTTTGGCAAAAATTCCCACCGATAACTATTTTTTGACAGACAAATGCAAAAATATCGATCTCAAAATCGATTTCCTTGCTCAATATGTATAAACGCCTTGAATTTTTTCGCCGGTTATATTATTATATATTTATGTATGTTTATCAGCTATCAAAGTTTCGGGAGGGCATGGATTTGGATTCTGTCAAAAAGCTCATTACAAAAAAATATTTCTTTGTTATCTTCTTCTTCTCACTGTTGGTCATACTGGCATTCGCTCTGCATATTACTATTACTGATGATATCAACAGAGGCAAGCCCAAGGACGATCTCCCAAGAACTGAGGCTACCGTTACCAATTTTCCGGATTCATACACCGTAGAAGAAAACGGAAAGGCTGTTCAGATGTATTCCAACATCGCGATAGAAGTTCATATAGGCGAAAAAGAGGTGCAGAACACTTTCCTTAACGGTACAGTGCCTAAGCCGGCTGCCGGTGAGCTGACTTATGGCAGCACCATCAAAGTGAAATATCTGCCCGAAGATCACACGAATTTCTTTTTTGCGGACGACCCGCAAACACATTACAGAGTATTCCTGTATGTCGTGTATTCGATACTTATTCTTGGATGTATATTTGCAACTATTTTCTCATCGAAGGTAGCCGAACACATGGCGCAGAAAAAAATCGTGGCTGAAAATATGCGCCGGGTACAGGAACAGCATGATGCCGAGACCGAGGCAATGTCAGGCGGATACAAGGGTATTGACGGCAAGGCTGACCCGAATGCGGTGGATATATTTGCCAACGATACCACCGATTACAACGCTGTTTACGAGCAGAACAAAAACCTCACAGACGCAGAATACAGCGCTGAGGGTACATACTCATCATTTGGCAGTTCTATGGATTCTCATTATGACCCGTTCACGCCTTATACAGGTCAGGATGAAGCACAGGACGATACCGATACAGTGCGTTCACCGGGCGCTCCGTCTGAATCTCCGTACAGCGCGGACGAAAGCCCGCTAAGTCTGAACGGCTCCGATAACGGTATGTCAAACGCTTCAATGGACGTTCCTGATGCGCCTGATGTTCCTTATACAGGATACGGCATGCCCAACGCTTCAATGGACGCTCCCTATGATCCAAATGCACCTTATACAGGATACGGTATGCCAAATGTTTCAATGGACGCTCCCTATGACCCTAACTCTCCTTATACAGGAATGTAAAGAATGAAAAAGAATACAAGCAAAGGAAAATAAGCTATGAAAAGAATAGTTTTTCCGGCTGTCATACTGCTGACGGCGGCTTTGCTGTCGGCGGGATGCAGTAATAAGGATAATGCTGCGCAGGATCCTGCAGACACTCAGGAAAGTATCTTATCCGAAATATCAGAAACAACAAAAGAGGAAAGTTCCTCTGTATCATCGCATGAAGCGCCTGCGGAAAGCTCTGAGGAAAGTCCGCAGGAATCTTCTGATGCGGCTTCCTCCAAGGACGAAGACCCGTCAGCATCTTC
>CADBPE010000244.1 GCA_902796475.1 uncultured Ruminococcus sp. | reverse complement strand
CTGCGGAGCGCGACCAAAGGCTCTGCCTTTGGAAACCGCAAGCCTTTGAAAAGGCTTGAGCGAAACTTTTGTGTTGTGGTTTTTTGGATGATATTTTGGGCGCGGGCTGTTATGTTTCCGCTTGTTTATCTATGAACGCGAACACGGGAGCGCAGGCTCTGCGCCGAAACTTTTGTGTTTGGTTTTTTGTGGGCTATTTTGGCGCCTACGTTGCCGAGCTCTCACTGGCCTTCGCTTTGCTCTTGGTCTTTAACTCCGGATAAATGTAGTCCGCATATACCTCCACGATCCTGTACTGCGCATAGCTGCGGCTGTCCTTCTCTACATACTGACTTGAATATTCGGAATAATCCTTTTCTCCTCCCTTGTAATTATCAAAAGACTCACGGAACTTGTCGGCATCACGGAAAAACGTTATGCGGCGCTCCGAAGCATCAAGCTGATTTTCAAGCTTATCATAAAGCGAAACAGCCGCCTTCTGGTATGCGTGACGTGTTTCATGCAAAACCGTGTTCACAACACTTACCGCGCTGTCCTCCGCAAGATGGTTCTTTTCAATAACTATAGAATTGGTCGGGTGATTATAAAAACCGATCGTCATCTCATATTTCGGAACACCCGATAAAAGCTTAGGCGGTTCAATGCCTAATACATATACGCTCTCAAAGTCTATAATAGCCTGAAGCACATTCAGACGCTTGTCCGGATCCAGTGTTTTCCACTTTTGCGCTTCTATGTCACGGCATGCTGCGGCGTATGCCTTTATGATATCCTCCCTGTTTTCGGATGTATCGTCACTTTTGCTGATATAGACCTGAACATTAAACAACGAGGTACAGGTCATTGCAGTGACCGTCACCACACAAAGCAAAGCGAATACTACCCTCAGAGCTTTGTTTGCCGATTTTATTATATTCCTCTTCCGTCTGCGTTTTATAAGCCTGTAAACAAAAGCTATCACATACGGACAAAGAATAACGATCGAAAGCGCCGTAATAATAATACAGATGATATTATTTGAATGGCACAAAGCTATGGCGGAAATGATATTCATAGGTATGACCACCACAAAGAACAGATCAAAAGCATCGTGCAGTCCCTTTCTGCACAAAAGCAGCAGCAGTGACCCGGATATGCCTATGATATACATCAGCCTTATGACCTCAAGCCTTGCCATTGACGGGAACACGGCCGCCGGGACCGATATCCCCGGATGCAGGAGAAAAAGCCAGACATACCCCGCCGCAAGAGCCGCTGCCGCAATTATCTGACAAATATAAGTCAGTATATGCGCATTAGTCTTGGTGAGAAAGTGAGCCTTACGGCGCCTGATGCGCATACCCTTTTCTTCGGGCGTGATAATGTAATGCTCGCCGTTCAGCGGGAATTTTTCGGGCGCGCAGTCCGATCTTTCCAGCAGGATATCCGCCGCCTTACACGCTTCTGTAAAGTCATCGCCATAACCGAGCGAATAGCCGAACAGCGGGTTCCATTTGAGCATATAGCAGCTGTACTCTCCTTCTTTTTCAGTAGTGAGCAGATAGAGCTTGTCCCAGAAAGTGAACGTGCACAAAACCGGCATTACAATTTTCTCCGAATCCGCTCCGTCGAACCCGTATACAGGAATACCTTTTTTCATAACTGCGGGCAGGCAGAAACCAACATGATAAGCTCCTGCAAACCCGACCCTCCTTTCATAGTGATAGTTTTACATAATATATGATACTGCAAATATTCCGAAAAAAGATAGAAAAACCATGATTATTATTGTTTTTTGGGTGCAGTATTGCCGCTATAAACAATAAAAAGTAATTTTCTGGCGCATATGATTTTTTACCCTAATATAATAATAGACCCTGTTCCTCAAGCTTTAGTGCAGGTGGGAACAGGGCCGTTTTTTTATTCCTTTTCAGGCAGGAAGGCTGTTTTATAATGATGACCTGCAGATACAGCTATAATTCTGACCTGACGGACGATACGGGCTTATGAATCATAAAAATGCTGCCCGTTATCTGTTACAAGACGTTCCGTTGATGGATACTCAAAAATATCTCTGTTTTCTGCGTTTGCCTCAAGATAAGCCGCAAACTCGTTTGCGTACCATTTTGCCATTTCAAGGTTGTGCATACGGTAATATCCGCAGTTTTCGGGAGACGTGCCGGGTACCTCCTGTACATCGTCTACCGACCTGAACGCTCTCAGGATAAGCCCGTAAAGCTCCTGCGGAGTACGGCTGCCTTTGAGTATGAGATAAAATCCCGTAAGACAGCCCATCGGCCCCCAATAAATGACCTCGTCTTTCCAATCCGGGTCATTGCGAAGATAAGTTGCAATTATGTGTTCAAGCGAATGCATTGCCGCAGCATCAATAACCGGCTCTCTGTTGGGTCTTTTTAGTCTTATATCATAGGTCGTAACGGAATAGTCTCCCAGATGATCGACCCGACTTGTAAAAATACCGGGAACAATGCGTGTATGATCCACCGAAAAGCTCTGTATTAAATTCATTTTCATTCCTTCTTTATAAATAATTTTTAACAGCCGTCATCTTGATGAAAACGTCTGATCCTGACCGAACGGGTCATCGCCTCCGACAAACCCCTGTCCCTGCATACCTGAACCGGTCTGTGGAAATGTATCATTCTGACCATAAGCTGCGGGAGTATCGCCGTATCCCTGACCGGACATATCATAGCCGTTTGAAGAGTAAGGCGTATTCGTATTATAGGGATCGCTGCCGAAGCCTTGTCCCTGCATACCGCCGCCGTTTGAAGAATAAGG
>CADBPE010000243.1 GCA_902796475.1 uncultured Ruminococcus sp. | reverse complement strand
TTTTCTCTTGCAATGGGGTCTTTTGCGCCGTTTTCGTATGCAGAGGGCAGGTAGTCGAAGATGTTCTTCATTGCCTGGAGCGCAAGACCGTCCGTATATTCGGTAGCCATTACCGATACATAAGCCTCAAGAGAGTGTACAAGGGCGTCTATGCCGGAAGCGCTGGTAAGTCCTTTGGGCTGGTTCATCATGTTGTCGGCGTCAATGATAGCCATATTCGGAAGAAGCTCGTAGTCAGCCAGCGGATACTTGATGTTGGTCGTTTCATCGGTGATGACCGCAAAGGGAGTGACCTCGGAGCCTGTGCCTGATGATGTGGGAATAGCCACAAAATAAGCCTTCTCGCCCATCTTCGGGAATGTGCATATTCTCTTGCGGATATCCATGAAGTCCATTGCCATGTTGAGGAAGTCAGCCTCGGGATGCTCATACAGTACCCACATGATCTTGCCGGCGTCCATAGCTGAACCGCCGCCGAGAGCGATAATAACATCAGGCTCAAACAATGTCATAGCCTTTGCGCCCTCCTTTGCAGAGGAAAGCGTCGGATCGGGCTTTACATCGTAGAAGCAGGTGTGCTGAATGCCAAGCTCGTCAAGCTTTTTCTCGATGGGAGCAACATAACCGTTTTTATAGAGGAAGGAGTCGGTTACGATAAACGCCTTCTTCTTGTTCATGACCGTACCCAGCTCGTCAAGAGCTATGGGCATACAGCCTTTCTTGAAATAGACCTTCTGAGGTGTTCTGAACCAGAGCATATTCTCTCTCCTCTCTGCCACTCTCTTTATATTGAGCAGGTGCTTTACACCCACGTTCTCCGAAACGGAGTTGCCGCCCCATGAGCCGCAGCCCAGTGTGAGCGAGGGTGTGAGCATGAAGTTGTACAGATCGCCGATACCGCCATGTGAAGACGGGGTGTTGATAAGCACACGGCAGGTCTTCATTGCGTGGAAGTGCTTTTCGATCTTCTCGGTCTCGGCAGGATGAATGTAGAGTGAAGAGGTATGACCGTAGCCGCCGTCAGCTACAAGTCTTGCAGCCTTTTGGAGAGCCTCGTCAAATGTTTCAGCCTTGTACATGGCAAGCACAGGAGAAAGCTTCTCGTGAGCGAATTCCTCGCTGATGTCAACGGATTCTACCTCACCGATGAGTATCTTTGTGCTTTCGGGAACAGTAACACCGGCAAGCGCAGCTATTTTCGCAGCCTTCTGACCTACTATCCTTGCGTTGAGAGAACCGTTGATTATAATGGTCTTTCTGACCTTATCAAGCTCGTCGCCCTGCAGGAAATAGCAGCCTCTGTCGGCAAATTCCTTCCTGACTGCATCGTAGATATCTGCAAGAACGGTAACGCTCTGCTCCGATGCGCAGATCATGCCGTTGTCAAAGGTCTTGGAATGAATGATAGAGTTTACTGCCAGTCTTATGTCGGCAGTGCTGTCGATAATTACGGGAGTATTTCCGGCGCCAACGCCAAGCGCGGGCTTGCCGCTCGAATAAGCAGCTTTTACCATGCCGGGACCGCCTGTGGCAAGTATGGTGTCGGAATTTTTCATAAGCTCGTTGGTAAGCTCAAGCGAAGGCACGTCTATCCATGCGATAATGTTTTCGGGCGCGCCTGCCTTTACTGCAGCGTCAAGAATGATCTTCGCTGCGGCGATAGTGGACTTCTTTGCTCTCGGATGCGGGCTGATAACTATGCCGTTCCTGGTCTTAAGGCAGATAAGAGCCTTGAAGATCGCCGTAGATGTCGGGTTGGTCGTAGGAATGACCGCGCCGATAACGCCTATTGGCTCGGCTACCTTCCTCATGCCAAAGGCAGGGTCGTAGTCGATGACGCCGCAGGTCTTTGTGTTCTTGTAGGTATTGTAGATGTACTCGGCAGCATAGTGGTTCTTGATGACCTTATCCTCCACCAGACCCATGCCTGTTTCCTCAACCGCCATTTTTGCCAGCGGGATCCTTGCCATGTTGGCAGCTATTGCGGCAGCCTTGAAGATCTTGTCTACCTGCTCCTGAGAGTATTCGGCAAATTTCCTCTGTGCTTCTCTGACCTTTGACATCATAATGTTGAAGCTGTCAAGATCATCTACCAGTCCTGTGGTCTTTACGACTTCGTTTTCGTTCATAGCCATAATTCTGTCCTCCGTTTTGTTTTTTTCTGCTTCATTCTTCGACAGTTATTGGTTTTTGCTCCGGAATTTCGGGCCGGATGCAGCCCTTTTATTATAAAATAATTATAATAATTTGTTAAATAATTGTCAATCCTCCGAACTCACGAAAATCAATTTTGTACGGCAAGTTATTTTGGGGAAATCCTCTCTTATTCGTGAAACGACTGATATATAATAAAACGCAGCCGGTCTGAATATCTTAAAAATCGATCTTCCTGCCGATACGGACAGGTGAACGGGGTCATTCCTTGTTCTGTCTTACCTCTATCATTTTAAGTATGGTCCTGCGCTTGAGCGTTTTGCCGTTGAGGAAAACATATTCCTCCGGATCACCCTTGGAAAGCGGGAGAAGGTCGTCAACGGTAAGACTGTCCTCCTTCTCCTTTTCCAGCCTGATCTGCTCTTCCTTTTCGGTCTGCCTGCGGTAAGGCATAATAACGTGCTTCTCGATCGTCTGATACGAGTTGTATACAACTATGTATGTGAGCAGAGCGGGCAGCAAAAGAAATGTCAGCACACCCACAACGATAAGCGACACGACAATAGAGGGTATCGTGGCAATAATGGTGTACAGCATAAACGCCGCAAACAGCAGAGCAAAAAGCGTTTTGAGGTGGTTTGTTATCCCTTTGCCGATGAGCACCAGAGAGTTTCGCAGAATGTCGGTAAAGCCTATATCGACTGACGCCGCCATGACCAGCGCAGAAAATTCCATCATCAGAAACACCAGCGAGGTGAGAGCCATTATTATAAGGTAGATCGTTACCGCACCGCTTGCTGCTTCGCGGTTAATGTTTATCATCATAAACATACCGACGGTGAGTGCATAGAAGAATATTGAGTTTATGAAGAAAAACAGCCAGTTTTCCTTGACGCCCCTGAAGAAGTCCCTGACCGGACGGAACCTTTTTTCCGCGGCCAGCTTTCTGCACACGTTTGTGAGTCCCGCAAAAAACGGGGACATAAGCGGTATAACAAGGAATATAACGAACCAGCTCAGTTCGCCGAAGTTTACCATGAGCAGAGCAAGCCCGCCCACCAGCACCGCCAGCGGCAGGCTGAACAACATATTTACGATCATGAGCCGTCCGAAATTGGACATATAACTGCTAAAAAAATCCGAAATGCCGTACTTACGGCCGGTAGTAGCTGACATTAAAATTTTCCTTTCCGCAGGGCTTCCAAATCGCAGCCCCTCTTAAAAAGCTGAATTAATATTAAAAACTAAAAGTCGAATATCCATGAAAAGCAAAAGGCGCACAGCACGTCAACAATGCTTGCCGCAAGGCACAGCAGCGAAAGTCTGAGCATTTTTATAAGATATCGTTTAAGCTGCTCCTTCGGGTCATCTCTCACAGGAGCTCTGAACAGGCAGGCGGCGCTCTTTACCGAGCTTCGCAGCGCATTAAGCGCGGCAGCCGCTATTACAGCCGATGAAATGAATGTTCCCGGCAGTATTACAAGAAGATTGTACAGGACTCCCCTGAATCCGTATGCTCCGTAAAGGTAGCCTACCGAAAGTCCGTAGCCGTAGCCTTTGAAGAACGGCAGCGCCGCCGCTAAAAATCCGCCCCACAGCGACAGACCAAGCAGCAGTATGACAAGCATGAACAGTGCAGCCGACGCAAAGCTTGACACAAAAGCCGCCGCCATGCCCTGACTGCACCTCAGCTCAAAATTGGTCTGAAAGATGAAGTCGAGTTTTTTCAGCGTATCCATACCGGCATTGCGTGAGCTGACAGCGCCCCACACGATGCCTCCGAACAGTACAAAACAGAACATCACAAATGAACCGTTCCGCCTTATTTCCTCCCGGCTCTTCCCCATCCATTTCTTCACCGGCTCCGCAGCTATCATCCCGACATTCTTCATGCGCGCACTCACTTTCCTCTCCGGTCAGGGAACCTGCAAGCCTTAGAAGGTCTGAGCGAAAGCTTTGCGCAGGAGCTGCGCTCACGATCTCGCATTGGCAGTTTACTCTGACCAAAAATATATCCGCTGCGGCTTTGGTTTGATCTCTGCCGCAGGCGATCAAGCTTCCGGTTTTGTTTGTCTTTTTACATGAACAATGGGTCGCAGCTCTTTACGGGCAGTCTGCCGCTCTGAGCGATGCGGACATTTTTATCTTTCATTTTTTATCGTAGTATCTTTGGGCAAAACGGACACTGTCCATTGCGTCTGCACCGTAATAGTCGGCGCCGATCATGTCGGCGTACTCCTGATTCAGCACTGCGCCGCCTACCATAACGGTGAAGTCCGTATCGTGCTTCTTCAGAAGCTCTATCGTTTCCGCCATTGCGGGGACCGTTGTGGTCATGAGCGCGCTCAGACCCACTAATTTACAGCTGTTCTGCAGGGCGCACTCAAGTATGCTCTCCGGCGGAACATCTCTGCCAAGGTCGTAAACCGTAAAGCCGTAGCTCTCCATCAGCACCTTGACAATATTCTTTCCTATATCGTGAATGTCGCCCTTGACCGTTGCAAGCACTATCGCCTTGCTTTTGTCGGTCTTATCGGCGGGAATACGCTTCTTGACCTCCTCAAAGGCTGCTGATGCGGCTTCGGCGCTCATAAGCAGCTGCGGAAGATAAGCCTTTTTCTTTTCAAACGCCTCGCCTATCTCATTAAGAGCCGGTACTATGTGCAGATTTATAACATCAAGCGGAGAAATATCATTAAGAAGCGCCGCCGCATAGCTCACCGCCTGTTCCTTCAATCCCTTGACAACGGATGTATGCAGACTGCCGTTATCCGCAGCAGGCTTTTTTTCAGGCTCGGCGCTGTCGGCTGATGCATAGGCAATGTAATCCGTACAGCCCTTGTCAAGCCCGTGAAGCGCTCTGTAAGTGTAGAAGGTGTTCATCATCACCTCGGAAAACGGGTTCATAATAGCGCAGTTCAGCCCGCACTGCAGAGCGTTTGCGTAAAAGGTCGCGGTTATAAGCTCCCTTTTGGGCAGGCCAAACGAAATATTTGAGATACCCAGACTTGTTCTGATGCCCCGTTCACCGAGCATACGAACAGCCTCAAGTGTGATAACGGCGCTCTCCGGATTGGACGAGATCGTAAGAGCCAGCGGGTCAACAACGATATCCTTCTTTTTAATGCCGTATTCCGCTGCCCGTTCTATGATCCTTTCAGCCACGCGGACGCGGTCGGCGGCGTTATCCGGAATACCGCTCTCGTCTATCGTCAGGGCGATAAGCACGCCGCCGTACCTCTGCACTATCGGCAGAACGGCATTCATGCTGTCCTCGGTACCGTTCACGGAATTTACGAACGCCTTGCCGTTGTACATTCTGAGCGAAGCCGCGAGCGTATCGGGCTTGGTAGAGTCGATCTGCAGCGGCAGGTCACTTACCGCCTGGATAGCCGAAACACAGCGCAGCATCATTTCCGTTTCGTTGATCTCGGGCAGACCGACATTTACATCAAGCACATGAGCGCCGGTCTCGGACTGCTTTATGGCTTCGTTCAATATATAGTTAAGGTCGCCGGAACGAAGAGCGGCTTTAAGCTTCGACTTGCCTGTCGGGTTGATCCTCTCGCCGATAAGCACAGGGTCGCTGCCAATAACAACGCCGTGAGTGTATGATGATACAACCGTAATATTTTTTTCGTCCGGATATATATAAGGCAGATTTTTGGTCTTTTCTATGGTTTTGGCTATAAATTCGGGCGTAGTGCCGCAGCAGCCGCCTAATATACAGGCTCCTCCCTCGGCAAGTCTGACCATGTAGTCCGAAAATTCATCAGCACCGATATTAAAGACCGTCCTGCCGTCCCTGACCTCGGGAAGACCCGCATTAGGGTTCACTATAACAGGCGTTGAGGAATATTCCCTGAACTGACCGATGATCTCCAGCATTTTGTCCGGACCAAGCGAACAGTTCATGCCGAGAGCGTCTACACGCAGACCTTCAAGCATTGCTGTCATGGCAAGCGGATCTGCGCCCGTCATAAGCTTTCCTGAGGCGTCGTACACATTTGTAACGAATACCGGCAGATCGCAGTTTTCCTTCACCGCAAGAACGGCGGCTTTTGTTTCATAGCTGTCGTTCATTGTTTCTATCAGCACGAGGTCGGCTCCGCATTCGGCAGCGGTCTTCACATTATCCGCAAAAACGGAAACTGCTTCATCAAACGAGAGATCGCCGAGCGGCTCAAGAAGTCTGCCCGTAGGACCTATATCAAAGGCAACGTATGCTTCTTCCCTGCCCTGAGCGGCTTTTTTGGCGCAGTCTATACCCGCCCTTATCAGCTCGCGGTAATTTTCAAACTTGCAGCGGTTCACTCCGAAGGTGTTTGTTTTAACTATATTGCAGCCGGCGTCAAAATATGCTCTGTGCAGCGATATTATCTTTTCGGGCTGCTCAATGTTCCAAAGCTCCGGCGGTCTTCCCGGCGGGAGTCCCATGCTTTGCAGTACGGTACCTGTACCGCCGTCAAAATAGACACGCTTTTCTTTTATGAGATCGGTTATTTTTTTCATGTTCTGTCCTCTTGTGTATTTTTTATGCCCATAATGGCTGTTATGGATTTCACTGGCGTCATCAGATAAGCGCTGTTCAGCGTTATGCCGAGAGTTTCGCGGGCGCTCAGGCGTGACAGAAGCGGCTCCTGAAAGGTTATATCAAGGTCGCCGTAGCCCGGACTGAAACGGGGAACGCACTGGGTATCCTTGCTTATGATCCCGCAGGCATAGTCGCAGAAGCTCTCGATAGCTGCGGACGAAAGGGCGTCCACAATAAAATGCTCCGCCTGTGAGGTTATGTTCAGACGGGCAAGCAGTCTGTCAACGGCTATCCCCGTAGTGAACGCCATAACGAAGGCTTCGCTGCAGCCCGTCAGATTTTTATACAGTGATCTTCCGGGTATGCGCATAAAGCCGAAGTCGCATATACCCTCGCTCAGCCTTACAGGGGTGCGGATATAGGCGCATTTGTATCTGACTGCGCTGCCGAAAGCGGAAACGCATGGATCCGGCAGAGCAAGTACGCTGTTTCTGTCTGTATGCAGACGCAGGGCAAGCTCGTTCCGGTTTATTTCAAAATCCTCCGGAGAGGCTGTTATAATTTTTATATCGGAATATGTCATGCTGAATTTTCTCCAATTTGTTCTGACGAGGTCACTAAAGTAAATCGATCACCCGCCGAAATAACTGTACATAGTTATTATAACACAAACAAAAGTGTATTGCAACAAAAGTACAGGCTCCGCATGAAATATTCCATACGGAGCCTGCGCTTTGGGTATAATTATGAAAGTCGATATCTGCTAAAGTATCACTTTACGGTCAAGGTGAGGAACTTTGTCTTGACAGTGCCTGAGGAATCCTTCGCTCTTACTCTTATATTGTAGGTAGTTGCGGTTGCGGGTGTAAGAGCAACAGTCTGGGTAGTGCTGTAATTCTGAGCCACTGTGTATGTGTCTGAGCTGGACTTCTTGTAGGAGACCTCATACTTGTAGGGTGATGTGCCGCCTGCTGCAGAGCACTTTACATATACCTTGCTGCCCTTTGTTACAGAAGTAGCGGAAAGCGTTGAGGTGTTTGAAAGCTCTGTTGTTGATGCAGCCTTTGTTGTGAGATTGAAGGTCTTTGCGGCTATGTTGCCTGCGCTGTCCTTGACCTTGATCTTGATGTTGTAAGTGCAAACCGATGCAGGTGTGAAGTACATCGTAGCTGTTGAGCTGTATGCGCGGAATTCCGAGAAGTTCGTAGCTGTGGACTTCTTGTAATAGCCTGCATACTTATAGGGTGATGTGCCGCCCTTTGCCGATGCAGTGATCTTGATCTTATTGCCGAGAGTGATGCTTGTTGATGAGATAGTTGATGTGTTCGTAAGCGGCGCAGGAGTTACCTTGACAGTAAGATCCTTGGACGAAACTGTGCCCTTTGCGTCCTTTACCTTTGTGCGGATGGTGTATGTGCCTGTTACAACGGGCTTGAAGTACATTGTAGCAGTTGAGCTGTAAGATCTGAGTGTCTTGAACTCTGTTGCTGTTGAACGCTTGTAGTAAGCCGCATACTGATAGGGCGATGTGCCGCCTGTTGCAGAACCGGTTATCTTGAGAGCGCTGCCTGCCTGTACGCTTGTAGCGGCTGCCTTTGTTGTGTTGGTGAGAGCTGCAGCCTTAACGGTAAGTGTGAATGTCTTTGAAACTACCGTTCCTACGTTGTCCTTTACCTTTACTAAAACTGTGTATTTGCCTGCCTTATTCGGCTTTACAGTGATAGTCTTTGTTGTGCTGTAGCTTCTTGCCAGTGTGTAGGAGCTTGCGCTTGAAAGCTTGTAGTATGCTGCAAACTGATAAGGAGTTGTGCCGCCTGTTGCTGCGCCTGTTACTGTAACGCCCTTGGTAACAGTAGTGGTCGTTGCGGACATTGTAGACTTGTTCGTGAGAACGCCGGGAGTTACCTTTACTGTAAAGGTCTTTGCTGCTACCTTGCCTGCTGAATCCTTTACTGCGGCTCTTATATTGTAGGTAGTTTCAGCCTTGGGAGTGAACTTGTATGTCCTTGTTGTTGAGTAGTCCTGAAGAACAGTGTATGAAGACGCTGAGGATTTCTTTGCTGCGAACTGGTACTTATAGGGTGATGTGCCGCCTGCTGCAGTACCTGTTACTGTTACGCTTGAA
Source organism: uncultured Ruminococcus sp. (assembly GCA_902796475.1). Taxonomy (GTDB): domain Bacteria; phylum Bacillota; class Clostridia; order Oscillospirales; family Acutalibacteraceae; genus UBA1213. The sequence goes on along the minus strand of CADBPE010000243.1, from coordinate 5,268 downwards.
CCGAGTGAGATAGATGTTGCGGAAATTGACGACTTATTCGTAAGTGCAACAGGATCAGGATTTGATGATGCTGTTACTGTGAAGTCCTTGGTCTTCTTTGTGCCGTCGCCGTCCTTTACAATAACACGGACATTATATGTAGTGTCCGATGCTGCTGTGAAGGAAGCCGTCTTTGATGTGCTGTAATCCTTGATGGTCGTGTAAGAAGAAGCCGAGCTCTTCTTATAATAGTAAGCGAAGCTGTAAGGTGTTGTGCCGCCTGATGCTGCGCCGGTGATGGTAACTGTATCGCCTACGGATACTGATGTTGCGGAAACCTTTGAGTTGTTTACAAGACCCTCGGTCTGACTCTGCTCGACAGTGATGGTAGCTGTTGCCGTCTTGCCGTTTGAAGAGGTCGCTGTAATTTTAGCCGTACCTGCGGACTTGCCTGTAACAACGCCGTTGGAAACCGTTGCAACAGAAGCGTTGCTGGTTGACCATGTGATCGAAGGATCGGTAGCATTTGAAGGAGTTACCGTTGCGGAAAGAACTACCGTATCATTTACATTTATGGTAGCGGAGGTCTTGTTAAGGGAAACTGCCGTAACATCTACGTTTGTTTCCTTCTCAACTATTCTCTGCATGCCGGCTGTGGTGTAGTAGCCTCTGTTCTCAAAGTCGAAACCGGGCATCTGAGCGCCGGGAGCCTGATTGCCGCCGTCGTTGAAGATGACCTTTACATTTGAACTTGTGGGAGTGAACTCATAGTAGTAAACATTGTTGCCGTCAGCCTTCATAGCTGTTCCCGGCCATGCAGTGCCGATAGTCGTATCGGTGTTGCCGTCATAGATGTATACGTTTATGCCGGTGTTCCAGCCTGAGGGCTTCTCGAAGTATACGCCGTTTTCAATATAGGTGAGCTTTGCGCCCTCTACCTTTACGGTAGCAGTGCCTTTAATACCGTTGGAGGTCGTAGCTGTAATTGTTGCTGTACCTGTGCCTACTGCGGTAACTGTGCCGTCCTTGACGGTAGCTACTTTATCGTTGCTGGTGCTCCATGTTACTGTCTTATCCGTTGCGTTTGAAGGAGTGACCGTTGCGGTAAGACTGCCTGAGGAACCTGCGCCGAGAGTAAGCGTTGAGGGAGATACCGTAACGCCGGTGGGCTTTACAATGTTTGTGTTTTCCTTGACTGTAACAGTCACTGTTGCCTTGAGCTTGTTGTGAGTGGACGCTGTGATCGTAGCAGTACCCTTGCTTACGCCTGTGATCTTGCCGCCTGCTACGGTAGCAACTGAAGGATCGCTGGTTGTCCAGGTAACTGTCTTGATGGTTGCGTTGGAGGGAGAAACTGTTGCTGTAACGCTTGCGCTCTCGCCTTCGAGGATAGAAACGGAGGTCTTGCTGACGCTGATATCGGTAGCGTCTACGGTCACGATATCAACTGCTTCATCACCGATGATAGTAGCAGCGCCGCCGTCGCCCATGAATTTGCCGTTGGGAACTACTCTGCCGGGAGCGGGTGTTTTGTCTGTGTTAAGAACATATACTCTGAGGTTGCCTCTGCCGCTGCAGTTAGCTGTAAGTGTGCCGCCGGAAACTGTCTGTGTATCGCCGGTAACTGCGTCAACATAAGTACCGTTCGGAACGCCTGTGAATGTAGATGAGCCTGAAATAGTTACGCATACAAAGCTGTCTGTATTTGCATCTGTATATCTTCTCTTGAATGACAGACCGCCGCTGCAGCCTTCTGTTGAATACTGACCCTTTCTGAGAGCGGGTATAGCCTGACGGAGTCTGTTAAGACGCATGAGGTGCTGTGAAAGCGGCTGCTCAAGTGTAGCCTTTGCTGCGCCTGTTGCCTTATATACGGAGAAATCGGTAGCGTTTATCGTGCCCTCGATGTTATCACCGAAGTATGCACGTCCTGTTTCGCTGAGAGGAGCGTTGGGGCCTACGTCGATAGGCTTGCCATGCTGGAAGCGGATCTCTGTTCCGTAGTAGATACAGGGAATGCCGCGGAATGTGAAGATGAGAGCAAGGTCCTCTGCCCATGTTTCCTCATCAAATTCAGGAATGATAGTCTGGCAGTTGTTGGGTGAATAGTCGTGTGAGTTGATATAGGTAACGTTCCATGTGGAGTCGTTAAAATTCGGATCCTCAGCCAGAGCCATTCCGAATGCCTGACCTGCGCTGTCAAACTGCCAGTGCATCTGGAAGTCGATGGAGTCAAGTCCTGAATGCTGTGAATAATCGGGTGTATGATAGTCATTGCCCTTGAGGAAAGCATTGTCACTGGTGGGCTGGTTGCCGGTATTGCTGTGAGCGTTGTAATGCTCCTCTGTAAGCGCGATGTTGGTATCGGGGTCGGTAGTCCATTTGCTCAGCCAGCTGTCATCGTCAGCCCATGTATAGAAGCATGTGGATATTGGCGGCTGATCGCGGTACCATGTGCTTTCGCCCTTGGTACATACCTCACCGAACATATAGAAATTATCATATCCGGAGCCGGTGTGGATCTTCTTGTATTCTTCGCGCAGAGCAGGTATGATAGTTTTATTGAGCGTAAGACGTGACAGGTGCTTTACCGTATCAACACGGAATGCATCAACACCCATATCAACGAATTTTTTGTAGCAGTCTATAAGGTAGTTATACACCTTCGGGTTTTCCGTGTTCAGGTCGAAGCAGTCGCTGTGGAGCGTTGTGATCTGAACATTGTAGTTATCCCAGTCGCCGCCGCCCGCATATCCGAAATGATGGTATATCTGATCCGGATCCATGCTCTTGCCGGCAGGCATAGGCATATCGCTTCGGCCGTTAGGCGACCATACGTCTATCTCTATCGGACAGAGGTTTGTTTCGCCCCAGTTGCAGGTGTGGTTGAATACAACGTCCTGAATGACCTTCATGCCCTTGGCATGGCAGGCGTCGATAAGATCCTGATATGTAACGCCGTTTGACTCATAGCGGTTATCTACTGCTGTAAAATCATAGGCATGGTAGCCGTGATAGTCATAGCTTGATCTGTTCTTTACGACAGGAGTGATCCATATAGCTGTAAATCCAAGAGCCTTGATGTAATCCAGCTTATCGATAAGACCCTTGAAATCGCCTCTCCATGCGGGATCGCTGTCGGGGTTTTTAGCTTTCACATCATCGACACAATGTTCATTGTTGCTGGGGTCGCCGTCATAGAATCTGGTCGTGATAAGGAAGTAGATACTCTCATCACGGAAGTCGGATCTGGAGTTTGCGAAGAGTACTCCTCTTTCAGCGCTGGAAAGCTCTGCCGCTGCAGCCTTCGGAGCCGTGAGGATCGGAAGAGTTGCTGCACATGACAATGCTGTGAGTGCCGAAAGAGTCCATGCTGTCGCCTTTTTGAAGGTTCTCTTGAACTTTTCTGAAAAAACGCTCATTGATCGATCAATCCTTTCTGTTTGTTGTTTCGTTCAGGTAAAAACGGCAGTCCCGTTTCACCCAGGGTTGGTTTTTCGTTGCTGAAAGGCCGTATTTATCTATTTAGATTGTATAACAATATACTGATTTTGTAAAGCTGTCAATTTGTTCATAAAAATATAACAATTTATTAAAGAAAATTAACAATTAGTAATATTTCACATAAACCATCGAGAAGTATTTGTTGGATATCACGGAGTTTTTCAAGGCTTTTATATCAATTGCACAAGTTTCAAACAAGAAATTCATTGCACAAATCAATTACTTTTTTAACAAAAAAGCGGCAGTCCGCACTGAACTGCCGCAAAACTTAAATATTATACGTTTGTCTGATCCTCTGCCTGTCCGGACGCATCGATATTAATGCCTACGCCGTTTACTTCAACGCCCTCTTCTGCGCGTATCAGCACATATTTTGTACCGTCGATCACCCGTGTTTCAAGAAGGTAGCTTTTTTCGGGACTTACTTTGATAGTCACGTCCGGCGTTCTGACCTCGAACTGCTTCGGGTCGATAACATTGAGCGGGCTGATCTCCGCCTTCTCACCAAACGCCGCGTCAAACTTTTCATCAAAATCAGCTATTTTTTCGTCAGAAGCGCCGCAGTCCTCAAGTACACGCTTCACGTCCTTCTTGCCGAGAAGAAGCGGCTCCTCCTGTTTTGTTGTCTTATGCTCGTCTATCATGTCGCTGATATGCTCGTGAACAGACTGTACAAATTCATAGCTGCATTCGTCTGCGGCGGTTTCGGCAATAAGGGTGCGGAAGTTCTCCATCTGCTCCTGAGCGGGCATGGGGTATTCCGTACAGAAAAGCTTCTCTGCGGTCATCTTGTAGTCATCGCCTGCGCTTTTGGTGTAGAAAAGTGCATTGTAGATATTCGTGCTGCGCTCGTCAAACGCCGGGAACATAAAGCCTATCTCCGGCGCTGAAATAGCCATATCTGCGCCGATGTTGCGGAACTCCTGATCTGCCGTACTGAAGCCGATACCCGACTTTGTGAGCTTTACCGGACACACGCTGCAGAGGATATAACGGAACATCTCATCGGAATCGTCAGGCATTTCCTCGTCATTTTTAGACTTGTTGGGGACATCGTACTTATCGCAGCCCACAAAGATCATAAACGTATCATCTGTCGGGAAGGAAGCAATGATCTTCTGATAGAGCGTATGCAGAGCGTCCTCGTCTTCAAGCTCACTGTCACGCAGGCGCATAAGGAGCTTATGTTCCTCACTGTCCGCCACCTGAGCAGTAGTAAAGCAGATATCTATAAGATTCCTGCCCGGACGTCCGGAAAGCGTCTTTTTCAGCACCTTGAAAAGTGTTTCGCTCTCTTCAAGGGAAAGCAGACCGACAGTTTGAGAAAACTCGGTCACTATCTCTTTTTTTGTGCTGACATAGCAGCCTTTAAGTACAGTGATATTATTTTTGTCGTACTTTATTCTTTTTCTTATCTCAGCTATCTCATTTTCAGTCATGTTCTTACCTCTTTCGTAATACATTGCGCCGCAGCGCCTGATTATTATAACAGAAAATGAACCGATTTTCAAGCAATTTTCTTCGACACAATGGGAATTGATCCGGAACTGTAAGTTATTCGGGGGAAACCCTTTTCCGGCGGAAAAAGGGTTATCCCCCGAACCCCTTTCCTAAAACCGCTGTATTTTAACCTGAATCCGTGAAACCAAGAACGGGATAAACACAAAAGTTTCGCTCAAGGCGGCAAGCTGCCGCACCCAAAAATATCAAGCCAAAAACCAAACACCAAAGTTTCGCTCAAGCCTTTTCAAAGGCTTGCAGGTTCCAAGGGCGGCGCCCTTGGTC
>CADBPE010000242.1 GCA_902796475.1 uncultured Ruminococcus sp. | reverse complement strand
CGAAACTTTTGTGTTGTCGTTTTTGGTTTGATAATTTTGGGTGCGGCAGCTTGCCGGCTTGAGCGAAACTTTTGTGTTTTGGTTTTTGGGTGTTATTTTTGGTCGCTGGCAATTACATTTCCGCCTGATTATCTATGAACGCGAAATCGGGAGCGCAGACTCTGCGCCGGCAGCTTGCCGCCTTGAGCGAAACTTTTGTGTTGCCGCTTATGCCTTTGTGCCGAATATCCTGTCGCCTGCGTCACCAAGTCCGGGACAAATATAGGCATCGTCATTCAGGCAGCGGTCAAGCGAGCCGACATAAAGCGTAACGTCAGGATGCGCTTCGGTGAATGTCTTTACGCCCTCCGGCGCTGCGATTATGCACATACATTTGATGTTCCTGCCGCCGCGCTTCTTGATCTCCGTAACAGCGTCCTTCAGGGAGCCGCCTGTTGCCAGCATCGGGTCAACTACAATAATAAGCCTTTCTTCTATCGCGTCGGGAAGATTGCAGTAATATGCAGTGGGCTTGTGTGTGTTTTCGTCCCGACGCATGCCGATGTGACCGATCTTCGCTGTCGGCACAAGAGCAAGTATGCCGCCTACCATGCCGAGTCCCGCTCTGAGAATAGGCACAACAGCGGGCTTCTTTCCGCCAAGAATGGGCTGAACGGTCTTTTCTATCGGCGTGTTGATCTCAATATCCGTTGTGTTGAGGTCGCTGAGTGCTTCATAGCCCATGAGCATTGCGATCTCCTCCACTAACTTGCGGAACTCAAGCGTACCCGTGTTCACATCACGCAGTTTTGTGATCTTATGCTTTATCAGCGGATGGGTCATGTAAATTACGTTTGTCATTTTTATCATCCTTTCTGTTAGTCTGCCGAAATCCCTTTATTTATATTATAATCCATTGAGAAGGTTTGTCAATAAATGTGTTGAAGGAATCACGAAAATCAATTTTTGGAACCATGCCTCCCTATATATCTGCACCTCTGCTCCTGAGAGTTTCCGCAATAAGCCATACTGACGCAAGCAGCAGCGTGAAGTTGTATTTTGTTTGCAGCAGGATAAGGAACCCGCACAAAGCCAAGGGAAACAAAAAGACAAGCGACACGACAGTTGATATCATATCTGCCTTTGCCGGTGAAAAGTGTTTTGCAAGCAGCAAAGCAAGAGCCTGTCCGCCGTCCAGACTGTATACCGGCATGGAATTGAAAAGTCCCAGAGTAAGGTGCGCCGTCATGAACACCATAAGCTCCTGCCGTCCGAAAATACTAAACGCCGCATACGAAAGTCCTGCGCAGACGAAGTTGACGCTCACACCCGCAAGTATTACCGCAAGCTCCTGAGACGGTTTTCTCAGGGCTTTTTTGTTGTCGATAATTGCAATATCGAAAAGCGTGAGCCTTATTGTATCCGGCGCAGAACGGAAATATGCAAGCGCCGCAAGATGTCCAAGCTCGTGCAGAAGCGCCGCCATAAAGCACAGCACGACTGCGCATGAGCGGTCAAGTATCATTACTGCCGTCATTATGCAGATCAGCGGGTAACTCACTATTAAAGTCATCCTGCCAAGCGGCAGCCTCATTTGTAGCTGTCCCCCAAAAGAGGCGACGGATCAACATTTTTTCCGTCACGGATAAGCTCAAGATGCAGGTGGCAGCCGTCGACATCTCCGGTAGAGCCAACAAGCGCGATAGGACTGCCCGCCTTTACCCTTTCGCCCTTGCTCACAAGCAGCTTTTCACAGTGAGCATATAAAGTCCTGCTCCCGTCCTGATGTGTCAGAACCAGATAATTTCCGTAGGAAGGGTCGCTCTCGGCGGTGGTTACTTCGCCGTCAAACACTGCCATTATCTCGCTGTTCCTCTCTGCGGCGATGTCCGTTCCCTTGTGGAACTGCTGAGCGCCGTTATACTCACGCTGACCGTATGGTGATGTGATCACGCCCTCAGCAAGCGGCAATGATGCGCCCGTATCTTCCTTTGTGCCGCTGTCCGGAGCAGTCAGACTTGTTTCAGTAATGCTCACCTCGTCACGGAACACATTGTTCATATTCTGTCCCTCAGTAAACACCGAACTGTTGAACCGGTCAAAATACCAGCTTGCCGTGGACGCATAAAACGCTCCTCCTATTGCTCTTGCGGCAAACGCAAAGCCCACTATCAACAGACAAAGTATCACCCGTGTAAGCGTCAGCAGCTGGCTCCTTGCAAACGAGGACTTTTTCCTGAGCTGCAGATCCTCCTCAGTCAGTTCCTGCTCACTTTGCAGCTCACTTTCAATAAGATCATCCTCTGCGGGGATATATTGCTTTCTCATACTTTCAGCCTCCCTGTATGCTTTTTTAATATGTATGCGAAAGCAGCCTGTTTGATACGGCTTTAAGCGGTCATGGTACAGTTTTGAAAAGTATTAATTTGTTTATTCTTAATATTTACTGTTGCCAATTTTACAATTAAATGTTATAATTACCATATAGAATATATAAAAGGTGATACGCTGATGAATATTGATTTTTTTACAATTAATTTTTTCCCGGTCATCGGCATTGGCTTTCTTTTTATCTTTCTGTGGAAAAATTCCCGCATGGAAAAAAGTCTTAAAACCTTGTTTTACCGTCTGGCGCTGTTTATCCTGCTGGAAGACCTGATCTATAATATAGAGCTTGCTCTGCCCTACACCGACTGTTCAAAAGAATTGCTTACATTTGCCACTGCCTTAGGCTACATATTGCGGCCTGTGCTGCTGTACATGCTCATTTCTATCATAATCCGGCAGGATAACCGGAGAACGATAAGGCTACTGCTGATCCTGCCGATAATCATTTGCGCAATATCCTCATTTTCCGCCTTCTTTACAGACATTGCATACTGCTATGATGACATGAAGGTTTTCCACCGAGGCATACTTGGCTGGACGCCGCACGCTATAATGGTCATCTATCTGATCTCAATGATAATACTTTCCTTTACGCACAAGGGTAAGTCAAACAAATTTGAGCGCACTCTTATCATCGAGATAACCATGATAATCATTGTGGCTGTCATAGCAGAATCCGTATTCGGAAATACTGTGGTACTGCGCACAGCCATTACTGCAGTGCTGATATTCTACTATCTGTATTTCCAGTCGCAGGTATATATAGATAAGATAATCGAGGAGCAAAAGCGGCAGATCGATATGGAAGCCCAGTTCAGCATTCAGATAGTAACCACTCTTGCGGAAGCCGTTGACGCAAAGGATCCGTACACTAAAGGACATTCCTACCGTGTGGCTGAATACTCCCGTGAGATAGCCCGCCGCATGGGAATGAAGGATGACGAGCTGCGCAGGATATATTACATGGGCATGCTGCACGATGTTGGAAAGATCGGTATTTCGGACACGATCATAAATAAAAAGGACAGGCTTACCCGTGACGAATACGAGCTTATAAAGTCCCATCCGGTAATTGGCGAGGACGTGCTCAGACATGTGACCGCCATGCCGACTCTTTATTATGGCGCAAGGTGGCACCACGAGCGCTATGACGGCAAAGGCTATCCCGACGGACTGAAGGGCGAAGAGATACCTCTTGAAGTAAGGATAATCTCGGTAGCCGACGTATTTGACGCCATGACCTCCATCAGAACATACCGCGACCCTCTGACCATGAAAGAAGCCAGAGCGGAGATCGAGAAAGCGAAAGGCACCCAGCTTGACCCCGCAATATGCGATATAATGCTGAAAATGATAGATGAAGCAGATTCATAAAAAAGCCGGTGAAGCGCATACGGACGTTTCACCGTTTTTTTGTGCAGCAGCAATCTTGCCGGTTATTGCACAGATAATGCCGCTTTAGCTGTTGTTCAAAGCGCCCGTATCCGTTGCTGTATCATACTGCGTACAGGTTGAGATCCCAGTCAGGAATGTGCGGGTGCTGTCTGATATACAGCCTGTATTCCGGCTGTATGGTGTGGATCATAAGCGGCAGCTTGAAAATATCCTCACTGCGGTGATAAAGCGCAATATTCAGCTTTGGCTTGTCACGGGCAATTACCCCCGCGCCGCCAAGTATGGCTCTCTCCTCAGCACCCTCAACGTCCATTTTCAGATATGTCAGTCTGCGACGCTTATAAAGCGTGTCAATGCAGGTCACTGCAAGCTTTTGTGAGGTTTCCCTGTGTACAGCTCCCTCTTTCGATGCAGCCGGATTTTCGTTTATGGATGATCCTCTGCCAAGCGCAGTATTGAATATCAGATCATCATCATGTGACCATATACCCATATTGAAAAGCTGCGTATCATGAAAGCCGCCCGCATATTGGCGCAGCTTTTTATATGTTTTTATATCCGGCTCCAGAGCCGTTATGTGAGAATATTCTCCTCCGGTATAATGCAAAAATTCTTCAATGGTGTCGCCGCGATATGCGCCAAGATCAAGAAAGCTCTCGTTCTGTCCGAGCCGCAGAATATTTGAAAATGCCTCATCCTTGCCGGTGAAGACCTCCGTAAGTGAAGGAAGCTCTCCCGAAAGTCTGAAATCAAGAACGCCCTCAAGCGCCTTCATTGACTGCTCATCCGCAAGAATACCGCGCAGCCGTTCAAGCTCCATTGCATACTCATCGCAGAATTCGGCATCGAAAACATTATTGCCGTAAACAGGAACATCTGCGCAAAGGACCGTATGCCTTGCCGCAATATTCAGGATATTTTCGATCATCTCACTGCGCTGTGAACCGAAAGCAATTATTATGAGCGGGTCGCTGAACTCCTTCAAAAGCTCCGAAAGCTTCTTTACCACAAAGCCTCTGAAGGTCTGACCGCGCGCAAAGCCGTCACTCGCCATTATACCAACGGGAGATATACCGTTTTTCTCCATAACGTCCAGTACCTTGTCAGCGCCGTTTCCTGTGCCGTATATTATTATAGGTCTGTTTGAAAAGCGCATACGCTCCCAAATATCCCTGTACATTCAAGCAACCTCCTTAATGATCAAGAACCGAATCACCCTACTAAACAATAATCAAACAAATGTCGGCGGAGCTGCTAACTCCGCCGACACTTTTTAAGCTGGATCGTTATTACTTTTTCTTCTTTCTGGTCAACAGCAGGAGAATGATCACAAGTATAAGTGAACCGCCTACTACGCAGCCGATAACAACGAATTTTGAGGCATCCTCACCGGTGGGTGTGGGAGGCTCGCTGGGGCTGGGTACCGAAGACTCCGGCTCTGACGGTACGGAAACCGAAGACTCGGGAACAGAAGGCTCAGAGCTTTCTACCGGTGAATTTTCAAAGTAGATCTCATAAGGCTCGCCCTCGTCACGAACGTATATATCGTCAACGATCTTTACCGAACCCGGAGTATCAAGATCGACCTCAATGACTTTATTTGAAAGGACATAACCTTCAGGCGCTTTAGTTTCTACAAGGCGGTACTCCATGAGAGGAATATCCTTGATGATGATCTGACCATGCTTGTCAGATGTAAGCTTTTCAACAACGGTCTTCCAGTAATAAGCGTATTTATCGCTGTCGCCTGTATCTCCTATCACAACGGCAGAAGGCGGAAGCGATGTGTCCTTATCAAGATATACCTTCTTCTCCAGACGGAACTCTGCACCCTCAAGAGGAAGTCCCTTCGGATCGGTCTTGGTAAGGATGATCGAGCCGAACTCTTCAACAGGCTCGGGATAAGAATACTTAGCGTCTATCTTAACGTCAAGTATCTTCTCGTCCTCTTCGTTATAATAGGGAAGAACGACCAGCATTGGACTGATGGTAACAGCGTCGAAATTATCTGTCTGGAAGAAAACGTACAGCCTGTTATCAGCAGGAATGTCGGTAAAAACAGCCTTTCCTTCCTCGTTCATAACAGCGACAACACAGCCTTCAGAGCCGGCAGCTCTTTCTGCAAGCATCCCGGCAGCAGCAAGCGATTTTGAAGCTTCTTCAAGACCGGTCAGGTCAACATCGAGATCCTTGAACATTTCGTCAAGAACATAAGCGCCGTCCTTATAAACGCCTACCTGACATGCTGCTATGCCGGTACCCTTGGCGACATTGCCCGTGCTTATCTCGACCGAGCCTTTCTCGTCTGCGCCTTCGGCTCTTACCGGAGCGGCAGCAGCAGCCATAGTCATACACAGAATACAGATCATCACTACAAAAGCAATGATTCCACCCGAAGATCTCTTTTTCATATTGATCAATCCTCCAGATCCGCCGATTTGTTATCGGTATTATCAGTTTCGTCCGCAGGGACGTTTTTAGATTCCTGACTAACGCTTTTTTTCTTTTTGCTTGGAAACAGAAGTATAATAAGTATTCCCAAAATAACAACGGCAATAACGCCTGTTGCAATATACCAAAGTATCGTTCTGGCAGGCAGAGAGGTCTTTGTGTCCTCCTCGACCGTATAGGAGTATTCACCGATCTCAGAAAGATCGGATATTTCCTTCTCATTCTTAAGCTCAGTAAATTCCTTGGTTTCGGGATTCTTATAGGCTACACGGGTACCTCTCACCAACAGCCGGTGGTCGTTGATGCCGTAGGGCGTACACGTCACCAGTGTAACACGGTCAACACCGTCAACGATACTTATCGGCTCAATGTTGTTCGGCAGCACCACTATTACCTGATCGACACGGTATTTAAGCACCCTGTCAAGCACATGGATATAAAATGCGTCGCCTATATTGAGCGTATCGATATCCGTAAACAGCTTGGAGCCCGGCAGTCCCGTATGTCCGGCAAGAACACAGTGTGTGCTCTCTCCGCCGACAGGCAGGGACGTGCCCTCCATGTGACCTATACCCTTTTGCAGTACATCATCGCTCAGACCGTGATATATAGGTGAATAAACACCGATCTTCGGTATGTCGATGTAGCCGATAGCCTCGGTAACAGAGAGCATTTCGTTATAGCTGAACACCGAGATCTTGTCGCTCTGCCTGGAAGCAAGAGCCTTATTGTAATTCTCAGCCTGCTGCGCAAACTTTTTTATCGCTTCATCGCCCATCTTCTGCACCTGCTCGTCATAATGCTTTATGACAGCCTGAGCGGAATGCTCGGAATACCAGTTGCTGATTATAGGATACATAAAAAAGCAGATACCTATTATCAGCAGTATAAATATGCCGACCAGCGGAAGCCGCCTCATAAACTTATTTTTCTTCTTTGCCATCCTCATCCTCCGGACTAAAGCTTATCCTTGTCCGTATAACACTCGGACGGTTTACAGTGACCGGCGCTGCTCTGCTCATTTTTCTAAGGGTGATACCAAGCCATAAGCATGCACCGGCAAACAGCACCACTGCCAGAGCAACAATTATAATTATCGTTGCAAGACTGCGGTTTATCTGTCTTTGCAGACCCTCGTTTACTCCTGTATCACCTCTTGAGGGCGATGCCGACACATCCTCAGCGGAAGCCTCGTCCGTCATGCTTACTGCGTCTTTAGGCGCAATATCCACCACCGGCACCCTTATGCCCCTTACAAGAAGGCGCTTGTCGTTAATGCCGTATGGAGTGCAGGTAAGCAGAGTACAATGATCTTCGCCGTCTATCACTTCAAGAAGCCGGGTGTTGTTTGGCATGACCGTTTCGATCCTGTCTACCTTATAGGCGAGCACCTGATCGAGAACATGAATATAAAACATATCTCCAAGCTTTGAATTATCAAGCTTAGTGAACATATCGGCAGTAGGCAGACCCGTATGTGCGGATATAGCTGAATGTACGCTTACGCCGCCGACCGGCAGAGAGGTTTTTTCAAGCCAGCCGCAGCCCTTTTCAAGCACCTCATTCGAGGTCCCATAATACACGGGAATGTATATATCAAGTTCCGGAATATCGACATAGCACATAAGACCGTTTTCATCGCATAAAGCTTTATCAAGACCGTCATCATATATGCCGTTTGCGATATCCTCATTGTATTTTCTTGCTTTTTCCAGTCTGTCGTCTTTTTCTTCCCTTGGCATCTGCTGAACTGTTTTCTCATAAGTGCTTATAGCCGACTTTGAGCCGCTCATGGAGTACATATTACCCATAATAGGATAGATGATCGCCGCAACGCCGAGAAAATATATTATTCCGATAACAGACAAGATAATAATATGCTTTTTTCGGGATATTTTCAAATCGAATGATCCTTTCATTGGCTTTCCGAAGAGCTTGAAAAGCTCCAAGCTCTTTGGAAAACCTGCTCCCCGAAGGGAGCAGATCATTATTTGTGAGTAAGGATATCAGGGAATATTATTCCTCAGTCTTTCTCTTTCTCATGTAGAATACGAACAGAACGCCAGCGAGGAGAACGATAGCAGCGCCGCCGATCGTGAAGAGATATGTACCGATTCCGCCTGTGCCGGGAAGAGTCTGTGAGGGAGGATCGATAACTGTAAGTGTGCCGTCAAAATCTCTGCCGCCTTCAGCAAATGTGAAGCATGTATCCTTGAACATACCGGTAGCAGCATCCTTGGCAGCTGTAATAGTAAATACAACATCTGCTGCCTTTGTATAACCTGCAGGAGCAGTTGACTCATGCAGAGTATATCTGCCTGCACCAAGACCCTTGAATTCAAACTTGTCTATATAATTGGGGTTCTCTGCGCCTGTGTCGGTCGTTGCCTTCTGCTCGCCAAGTGTAGCTATAACAGCGCCATTGCTGTCAATAAGCTGGAAGGTTGCGCCCTTAAGAGCATGACCCTCTGTATCCTCTTTATTTACTGTAACGAGTGTGCAGAAGACCTTTGCATCATCAGGAATTACCTTCGGATGATCGGCGTCTTCCTGGGGCTTTGAAGGCTGATCCTCGGGAATATCAACGTCAGGACCGGTAGGATTGTTGGGGTTGGGCTGCTTTGTGGGATATGTGACCTTGCCCTTACCTGTGAAGAAGTTGTTGCTGTATGAAAGGGTAGCGCCGTTATCGTTTGAATTATCCGGATCATTGTCGCCAACGAGGTCAGCATCTGACTTAACGGTTGCATTGAAAGTAACAGAAACGCTCTTGCCTCCGTTGGCAAGTACATAGCTGTCATCAAACACTACCTGGAAGCCCTTGCCGTCAGTAGTTACTGTGCTGACGAATTTATCGCCATTGTTCTCTTTATAATTAGCGCCAAGACCAGCCGCTGTAACATCTTCAGTAAGAGAATATGTCTTATGGATATCTGAAGACTGAGCAACGTCAACACCTGCAACAGATACCTTGATGCTGGTGAAGTCTACATTCAGAGAATCCTCAGGAATATCAGTAATTGTAAAGGGATCAATATCCGTAACATCACTGTCATAATTCGGGAAGCTTGTTGTAAGTGTATAAGTAACAACGCCGCCGATATCTGCAATACCTGTGCCGCCGTCGTTGCCGTCAGAATCCTTGCCTATCTGGTTATCGTCAGCGTGAGCGTTGTTTATTTCGGTGATCGCTTTTATAAAGGGAACCTCTGAATGCTTTGCGGTCACATTAGCGCTTACTACTGCATCAGCCGTTGCGCCGGGTACAACATCTACGAGGATAGGCTGTGTCTTGCCTGAGGTGGTACCAAGAATAAGATAGTAGCCTGAGCCAAGTCCGGCTTCAGAGAGTTCGATATCAACAGATGTATTGCTGCCCTCTATGGATACTACCTTATCGGCAGCAGCAGGAGCCTTTTCCATAAGAGCATTTGCAACAGCCTCGATATCTGCGCTGTTTGATACAAGCTCACTGAGCTTCTTTCCTCCCTGAGCGGTCTTTACGAAGCCGTCTTCTACTTTAAGGACATCACCAAACGCACTCTCTATGTCATAAGTAACAGTCTGAGTTGTTGCGTCCTTGGATGAAGATGCTACCTTATAAACGCAATATTTACCCTGAGCGCCGTTCAGTGTTATTTTTGAACCTGCGGGAAGAGCAGCTGCGCCTGCGGGCATTGCAAGTGCGCCCATAGAAAGGAGCATTGCCATTGAAAGCACTGCCACGCCTGCTTTCTTGAAAGTTTTTTTCATGTTTATGACCTCCAATATAATTTTTTGTCGCACGGGTCGGTATAAATATGGCAGTCGATCCGTGCGACTATCGTGCTGCCATATTAAGTTCCTTATTTAAGCCTGTATTCAACGCCCTCCTCTTTTATTGGCATTAACATTTGCTGTTTGAAGTTTTCTTTTGTATATTACTAATGCAATAAAGGCGATCCCGACAGCGGACATGCCTATAACTGCAAAGTTGACAAGAGGAGATGCGCCCGTTTCGGGCATTACTATTGCACTGTATGTATTTGTGACCGTAAGTGCGGGCGTATCGGCATCTGCGCTCACACCATCCTTGCTGCTGTAGGAAACAACATAATTCGGACTGTAATTGTTCCCGTCGTATACCAAGGGAGAACCGTCATATACAGAATATTCGACTATTCTGTATGTATACAGACTCGTATTGGCTGCATCGCTGTACTTATCAAGACCGTTTATATCCATTTTCCAGTTTACAATGTCTGTACCGGTTCTGGTCGTTGTCACCTTGTCAGATCTTGGGTCAACGATAAATTTAGTATAGTCTTCTACCGGCGTCCAATTTGCTGCCGCTGCTGTCCTGCGCTGAAGCTGGAAGCTTACATTTGAAGGCAGATCAACGCCGTTTACGTTGTCCCATTTCTTCGTAATGGTGATCGATATTACTTCCTTCTGCTTTTTATTT
>CADBPE010000241.1 GCA_902796475.1 uncultured Ruminococcus sp. | reverse complement strand
GGACTCCGTCCTCCAAACCTCCTGCCAAAGGCTCTGCCTTTGGAAACCGCAAGCCTTTGAAAAGGCTTGAGCGAAACTTTTGTGTTTCCGCTTGTTTATCTATGACCGCGAAATCGGGGCGGCAGCTTGCCGCCGCAGGCTTGTAAGAACAACTGCGTTTCCGGTATTTTCAAATCCGAGAGAGGTGTAGAACGCTTCGTTTCTGTCAGGCTCGCGCATTATGAAAATGTCGCTTATGCCTTGCTCTGACAGTCCTGCACATAACGAGTTAACACAGGCTGAACCGATACCCATACGCCGGAATTGCTTCGGTACGGCAACAGCACCTATAACGGCGCAGCCGGCAGACTGCGAAACTGTCATGGCAGCGCCCGCAAGTTCACCGCCCTTTTCATAAGCCCGTACAGATGCCGTACCGTGACGCAGCTTGTGCGACATATCCGGAAGAAAATCCTCGTATGAGGGAACGGAAAGACCGTCATTTTCGCAGCTTTTCAAAAGCGCCCATACCTTGCTCAGCGGCGGATCGCTTATGATGCTGTCAGCGGTTACGCAGGCAGACGCAAGAAAGCGTTTCATTATAACACAATCGTTTCGCAAGTAATCGTCTGCAAGCGCCCGGTCATCACTGCGGAAAATGCTCTCCGGACAAAGCAGCGATGCCGGTGAGATCATTCCGATAAATTCGCAAAGCTCCTGCAGTTCACAGGCATCGGAAATATAAACAGTCATGTCGGAATAGTATTTTGCAGCTGCTGCGGTGGGAGTGCCGCTGCCGTCAAGCTGCAGAAAGAAGTCCGCAAAATCGTAGCCTGTGCCGTAGCTTTTCAGAAGACAGGCTATCCGGCAGGCAAATATATCGCTGCGCTCCACAAATCCTGACAGTACGGGCGCAAGCGTGTGGTCGGCATACTTTATCATTGCTTCTGTATCTCTGCGGCGACAGCCTTTACAAGAGCGCAGACCGCTTCCATGTCATCGGTGCAGGCAAGACTTGAAGATGCGTGAAGGTATCTGCACGGCACCGATACAGCCAAGGTCCTTACCCCGCCGCGTGAAGCGTGGATCGCGCCGGCATCGTTTCCTCCGGCGATCTTGGTCTTTGTCTGGAACGGAATGCCCAGCCTGTCGGCACACTGCTTTGCCAGATGATAATATTCCTTGTCGTAGATGGTCGCCCTGTCCATAAAGGTGACAACGGCGCCGCCGCCAGCATGACAAACGCAGTTCTCGTTTTCGGAATAGGGTACGTCCGCTGCGGTAGTGGATTCTATAACGATAGCGCTGTCGGGAGCAATGGTAAAGGCAGCACATTTTGCGCCGCGCAGACCTATCTCTTCCTGAACGACAAAGCTGAACCAGGTGTCATATTCGAGATCGCTTTTTATCAGCTCTATAAGAGCAAGACAGCCAAAACGGTCGTCAATTGCCTTTGAGATAACTCTGCCGTCCCTGTTCTCATAGAGAGAGTCGAAAACGATGCTGTCGCCGATAGAAACATACTTTTCGGCTTCCTCACGGCTTTCAGCGCCTATATCTATAAGAAGCTCCTTTATTTTCTGACTTTTTTTCTTTTCGTCAGCGCCAAGAAGATGAACGGGCTTTGCGCATACTACGCCGGGCAGCTTGTTTTTGCCTACCATGACATTCTTTGAAAAGGCTGCGCTGTCGTTTATGCCGCCTACACAGTCAAATTTCAGGCAGCCGTCCGAGGTGATGTATGTTACGATAAATCCCACTTCGTCCATGTGAGCGGAGATGAGCAGCTTTTTTGAAGGAACGCTGCGTCCCTTTTTAAAAACCAGCAGATTGCCCATGCTGTCGGTTTCTATGCTTTCGGCATAAGGCATTATTTCACTGAGTATAAGCTTTCGTACCTCGCTTTCGTCACCCGATATGCCGCAGGCGGTACAGAGCCTTTCAAGAAGTGCGTAATCAAGCATTGTCATCGCCGCCTTCCATTATATATATCTTCAGGAGCTCGGCAATCTTTTCCATGTCGTCAAGGCTGACAATTTCGGTGGTGGTGTGCATATTCTTTGAGGGTACGGATATCAGACCGGTTTTTACTCCGCCGCGTGAGCATGAGATCCTGTCGGCATTGGTGCCTGTCGAGCCGGAGCAAACCTCAAAATCGTATTCCATGCCCAGACGTGAGGCGATATTCATGATCCTGTCCGTGACCTGCTTTGAAAGTACGGGCGAAATTGTTATTATGCAGCCGCAGCCAAGCTTGCCGCTTTTCTCGGCGGGAACACCTTCCTGAGCTGCAAAGCCCGCGTCGATAACTATGGCTTCGTCAGGCGCAAGAGAGAAAGCGGATGTGCCTGCGCCAAGCTCTCCGGTTTCTTCCTGAGATGAAAATACAAATGAAACTCTGCATGGCAGCACTTCATTTTTAAGAAGCTCTGCGCACCTTACGAGAACGGCGCAGCCGCTGCGGTTGTCAAGAGCGGAGGCTGCGATCTTGTTTCCGAGAAGCTCCCGGAACTCACTGCGCAGTACGGCGGTATCTCCTAAAGAGACCAGCTCCCTGACCTTTTCGGCAGGCAGACCGGTATCTATCCATATCCTGTCTCGTGAAAGCTCGTCGCCGTCGGAGAGATGGGGCGGCATTGTGCATATTACGCCGGTCATATCCTCTCTGCCATGTACGGTAACGGCGCTTCCGGGCAGAGAGCGCAGGTCTATCCCGCCTACCGGCTCTGCTTTGAGAAAGCCCTTATCATTTATATATGTTACCGCAAGACCTATCCTGTCTATATGAGCGTCAATTATGATGTGCCTGCCGGTGTTTTCCGTACCCATAGCGGCAATGATATTCCCGCTGTTGTCGGTGGTTATCTGCGCTGAGCCGCCGAGCAGGTCTTTTATTACGGGCAGCATTTCAAGCTCGTTTCCGGAAACGCCCCTGTCTGCGCACAGCTTTTTCAGTATAGTTTTCATGTTATGCTTCCTTTATCTGTTGAACTTGTTTGTGGTGAGTATGACGTCGGCATGAAAAGCCTTGTCGTCATAATAGTCCTCCGACTTCTCCACTACGGCAGCATTGTCGCTCAGTACGAAATTGTCCGAACGGCTGAGCTTGTACCGATAGGCAACAAAGCCCTTGTATGTGCTGAAATCCACGCCCGCAAGAAATGTTATGCTGCCGTCCTCGGCGGGTGTAAAATCGCACTGCGCAGTTTTAAGATAATAATTGGAATTTTCGTCTATGAATGCGGCTATTGCGCCGTTTTTGTCCACGCAGTTGTAGCGTATGGAGATATATTCCTTTAATCCGTCATCAGCAGAGGTCTTGCCGGCAGGGTAGGGGTTGACCACTTTGAAAACAGCGTTTACATCGTTGTTGTAGTCTACCGAAAGAGAAAAGCTGTCCATGTAGATGTTGTTCTTTTCCTGCTTTGCAAGGTATTCGCTCAGGGCAAGAACATCGTCAAACAGACCGGTTATGCTTATCTCCGCTGTGGTGGTGTAAAGCTGGTCGCTGCCCGTTACGGGAACATATTCCACGGCGCTTACGCTGAGATTTTCAAGCTTGCTTTTCATCATAAGCTCCTCTATCTTTTCGGCGCTCCAGAATTTTGCGTCTACCTTCGGGATTTCGGGCTTTGAGGGCTGGAGCACCTCGCTTATTTCGCTCTTTTCAGACGGCTCCTTGCTTTTTTCATCCGAGGTCTGTGCAGCCTTTGATTCGGCAGAGGTCTGCGATACGCTGCTTTTATCGGAGCTTTCCTCGCTTTTTTTGGAACCGCAGCCGCAGAGCATTGTCACTGCAAGAACAGCCAGCACTGCGCAGCAAAGTATTCTTTTCTTCATCAGACGAACTCCTTCCGTTTATTTCAGCTCGTTAACAAGTCTTTTGAAATGCAGACCCTTTTCCGCAAAGTTCTTGTACATATCAAAGCTTGCGCTTGCGGGCGACATCGACACGATATCACCGCTTACGGCGCTTTCTCTTGCGGCATTAACTGCCTCCTCCATGCTGTTCACACGGATTATTACCGGAGAGCCTTCTTTATAATCGGCAGCGGCTCTTGTGGCTGCTTCTATCTTATCCGCAGTAGCGCCGAACAGTATCAGGACCTTGACCTTTGAGGGAACGACTGCGCCCATCTCGTCATAAGAAAGGTGCTTGTCGTAGCCGCCGGCAATGAGGATTATTTTTCTGTCATAAAGTGAGAGCGTACCCTTTACCGTCCTTGTGGGACTGGTGCCGATAGCGTCGTTGTAGTATTTTACGCCGTCAAGCTCTCTTACAAGCTCGGCGCGGTGTTCAACGCCTCCGAAGCTGACAGCTACGTTCTTTATGGTTTCGGGAGTTACCATCTCCCACACTGCGGAGATCGCTGCAAGATAATTCTCTATATTATGAAGTCCGGGGATCTTTATATCGGCAGCGTTCATTATAACATTTTCCTTGCCGTGACAGTTCATAATGATATCGCCGTTTTCGGACATATATGCGCCGTTTTCCACTTTTTGTCTTCTGGAAAATTTAAGTGTTTCGCCTCTTGTGTATTCCTCAAAGGAATTTGAGATATCGTTATCGAGATTAAGCACAGCCCTGCCGAAAGCGTTCTGATGGAGAACGATATTTTTCTTTGCGTCGATGTACTCCTGCATATCCTTGTGAATGTCAAGGTGGTTCGGCGCAAGATTCGTTACAACGGCTATATCGGGGCTTTTCCTCATAGAGATGAGCTGGAAGCTTGAAAGCTCGACCACAGCCACATCGTCCGGTGATATGCTTTCGATATCCGGCAGCAGCGGCCTGCCGATATTTCCGCCAAGATGCACCGTATATCCCTGAGCCTTGAGCATTTCGGAGATAATGGTAGTTGTGGTCGTTTTGCCGTCACTGCCTGTAACTGCGATAGTCTTACACGGGCACAGATCGAAGAATACCTCCATTTCGCTGGTAACAGCGGCTCCGTTTCTTCTTGCCTCGTTCAGTTCGTCCATATAGAATTTCATTCCCGGAGTGCGGAATATGATGTCGGCATTCAGATCCTTGAGATATTCCTCGCCCAGATGAAGCTCTGCGCCGTACTGCTCTGCAAGACCGGCATTTTCTCCGAGAGCCTCACGTCCGCGCTTATCGCATGCCATTACAAAGGCGCCGTACTTGCCGAAGAGCTTTATCAGCGGGAGGTTGCTTCCGCCGATACCGCAAAGGGCGATCCTTTTATCCTTAAGACCTTCAAGAAACCGTCTGATATTATTTTCCATAGTAAAGTCATCCCCCTGAATACAATTTTACATACCATACTATTATATTCTATTTTTCCCCTAATTTCAATACTGCGCGCCGGAGCTTTTTTTGGAATGAGTTGATTTTCCATGGACAAGCAGCATTTTCGTGGGGTCTTGGAGGACTCCGTCCTCCAAACCTCCTGCCAAAGGCTCTGCCTTTGGAAACCGCAAGCCTTTGAAAAGGCTTGAGCGAAACT
>CADBPE010000240.1 GCA_902796475.1 uncultured Ruminococcus sp. | reverse complement strand
CGCCGGCTGTGAAAACAAATTCAGCGCCGCATTCCTTGCAGATGAGAGTCTTATCCTCGTACATTTGATTTACCTCGCTTTGGTATTTTATATTTCGCCCCGGACGGAATTGCACCGCCACCTCTGATCTTACTTAATTAAATAGAATAAAAAAATAAAGTCAACGCTCTCCTGAAATAAGCTACACGGGCATATTGAATTGCTGCTTCTGAAAAAAGAAATTTTTTTGACATTCCTGCCTGCGCTGCGGCTGTCAGCGGAACAGGCATCTGAGCTTTTTGCGCACACGCTGCATGGCATTGTCGCACGACTTGCGGCTGATATCCAGCTTTTTGGCAATATCGTCATAGCTCAGACCCTCAAGATAAAGATCCAGCACCTTTTCCTCGATACTGCTGAGCTTTTCCTTGAGAAAGCTGTAAAAACGATCCAGTTCTTCGCTTTTTATCACAGCATTCAGCGGGTCGGTCTCCGGAGAGGAAGGAACATCCTGCGCTTCCTCGATAGACGAAGCGTCCATGTTTCTTTTCTTCATAGCCTGCTGATGTCTAAGAACAGAGATCATGCGGTTGCGCACACACACACCTGCATAGGTGCGGAAAGCTGCACCGCCGTTTTCGTCAAACGTAAGCGCCGCATCATGCAGAGCAATAAGTCCTTCCTGAAGAAGATCCTCACTGTCGGCGGCAGTTTCGGCATATTTTGACGCATCCTTTTTCAGCAGCAGATAGTAGCGCGACGCAATAACTCTGAAGGCATTCTCATCACCCTGCCTGCAAAGTCTGCAAAGCTCGTTATCGTCCTGATCCTGAACATTGCCAAACAAAACGTCATCAAGCATTGCTACACCCCATCTTCCGCTACACTATACACTATACACTATTTTAATCGAATAGTCAATATTTTTTTTGGCTTTAACAAGGAAAAACTAAACAACTTTTATCATTTTTACCATATAATACCAGTTGATTATTCCGATGCCGCAATTTGTCTGATATCAAATTCATGCAAAACTGCTGTCAACGTATATCTCCGAGAGGTCGAACTCTCTGCCGTAATACGCCTTTAACTGTTTTTTCTGAGGATTGATAAGCATAGAAAGCTCCATGCCGGTCTTTTCAGTAAGCTGAAGGTGCAGCTCTGCATCTGCTTCACTGAGAGTCATTTTCAGCTCCTCAGGATGACTGTGTACAAAGCCGAGCATTTTTATCTGAGGATCGTCATATCGCAGTTCATTCAGCCTGTTCAGCGCGGAATCAATTGTTGCAGAGGTAAAAACCCCGCTCATCTCATCGGCGTATTCAAACGGCGCTTCAATGACCCTGCTCACCGCAAACAGACTATCCTCCTGCCTTCCGTAAAGACAGGCTATCTGCTCAATGCGGTTTCCGCTGCTGCTTTCGCCCCATTCAAAAATACTGCGCAGCTCGTCAGACGCACGCTTTGAAAAAATCACTCTGCCTGCTGAGGGCTTGTCGCAGCTTATGCGCAGAATATTTTCCGCTCTCTCAGCGCGGTATCCCGAAAGAACGCTTTGAAAAAGCTCCCACTTTTTATTATATGCGGAGGTCTGCTCATCGTTATAATGATCTCTTATGCAGAAACGCTGCTCACGGCGGTCAAGATCAAAGGTGTGCAGGCTGTCGCCCAGACAGTTATCCTTGTAGTAGCAGCTGCGGCAGCGCTGAGAAAGAGTGCGTCCCCTGCGGCGGAAAAATCCGAATCCGCTTTTCCAGACCTCTGAAAGCTTATCCCTCCGCACATTGCCCTGGATAAGCTCACTGCGCCGCTCAACATTCGGACAAACAAAAATATCACCGTTCCAGAGGATACTCGCCACATGTCTGCCAGCGCCGCACTCAAAGCAGGAGGTTCGCAAACGGTGTTCTCTGTCACCGAAATAATGAGCGCAGCTTGACACCACCGGCAGTTCATAGTCGGCGAAATACTTTTCAAGAAACTCCAGATATTTTACCATACATTCACGATCGGGCAGAATATCACCGTTATCCTTTGCTCTGCCGATAGGGTCAGCCGGAATTACACGCCACGAGTCAAGCCCGATATCCAGAAGCAAACGCCTTAACTCCTCAAGCTCACCGATGTTTTTCCTGTTGACAACAGTAGTCACCTGAACATGGTCGCAGAAGCCTTCACGGCATATCATCTTCAAAGAATCAATTATTCTTTCAAAGCTGCCCGGAAGTCTGCGCAGAGCCTCATGGGTATTTTTGCAGCCGTCAATGCTCACGGTAAGGGTCTTCATTCCGGCAGTTCTCATTTTTTCAATTATTTCAGGGGTAATAAGAGAGCCGTTAGTGACCATTCCCCAAGGAAAGCCCAGACCGGAAGCAAATTCCGCGACTGTAAAAAGATCCCTGCGCAGCAGCGGCTCTCCGCCTGTGATATTAAGCATAATATCATGCGGATCAAACGCCTTCGCCACATCCGACAGGGCTGAGCATATCTCATCGGTTGTCAGCTCGTCAGGAAAATCCATGCAGTCGCCGCAGCCGCTTCCGCAGAATTCGCAGCGGGCGTTGCACCTGAGAGTAGTCTCCCAGAAAAGTGTTCTCATTGGGTATGGTAAAGTATTCATCCGGGATCCCTTTCTTTATTATTCGTCAAGCGGCACAAGCTCTGTACGATGGACTATGTTCATATATTTTTCCTCTATTTCGGAGGACGCCGGACAGCCGTACATACATACATCCGGCCCCATTCTGGACATCATTTCGTCTCGGTGTCCGTAAACAAGGGTAAGACAATTATTTTTTGCAGCGGTCAGAGCCTCGGCAAGGATCACATCACAGTCCTTCGGACGCTGCAGGGGATCGTCCCGATGGTTCACCGTCAGATCTGAGGAATAGCTGTAAAAATCCGTAAGGTAATGGAACCTTTTTCCGAACAGCATATTTTCACGGACAAGTTCATTAAGCACATCATCGGCGGTATAAAACAGCGGGCAGATCAGCGGTCTTTCAAACTGCTTCATAGGAATGATGCCGTCGTCGGAAACGTATCTGAATGTAACGGAAACGGTTTTTTTCAGATCGTCAGCGCTTGAAATAATATTCTTTTTTGTCAGATAATCTGCAAGAGCCGTCATTTTTTCGTTCATTTTAAGCAGCGGTGAGCCGCAGAAAACACAGTTGTTTACTCTGTCCTCAGAAACTCCCTCTGTTGGTATCTCTTTTTGGCACAACGGACATTTCATAATACATACCTCCTGTTTTTTGTAATCCTCTGATATTATAATACCGTAATAGCTGCGGCAAAATCAAGTGTCCAAAGCTGTATATATGTACAAAATAGTTTTGTTGTATTGTACATAACTCACAAATATCATAAACATATAAAATATACTTTGCAGATATGGATTGTAAAAATATAACTATTATGATATTATAAGAATTAAACAAGAGGATATAAACTATCAGGTGAGAAAATTTGTGAAATTTCAGTGCGTCGCCCGCCCTGTCCATGCTCCGAAATGAAAGAGGAAACGAAATGCTGCGGCGGATATCACCGGTTTTATCCTATCCGGAATTGTTTACAGAAAGGCGGTAAAGCTTCATGGTTGTACAGGTAAAAAGTATGGGTCTGTTCGGTATGGACGCATACGAGGTGCGTGTGGAAACGGATATGTCGCGCGGCATAAGCAGCTTTGATGTAGTCGGCATGCCCGACCTTGCCGTGAGGGAATCCAGAGACAGGGTAAGATCCGCCATAAAGAACAGCGGCTTTGAATTTCCATGCTGCAGGGTAGTTGTAAATCTTGCCCCCGCTGATGTAAAAAAAACCGGCACACTGTATGATATGCCGATACTGCTCTCGGTGCTTGTTGCTGCCGGTTCAGTCCGCGCCGACATAAGTGATTCCGCTTTTATCGGCGAGCTTTCTCTTGGCGGTGAACTGCGTCCCGTCAACGGTATCCTGCCCATGACGATCGAAGCCCGCCGCCTTGGCATAAAAAAATTCTACGTTCCCGCCGAAAACGCTGCCGAAGCCGCAGTAGTTCAGGATATCGACATTATTCCCGTGAACAGCGCTCTTGAGCTTGTAATGCACCTCAGAGGCACCCGGACGATAGAGCCTGCGCCCAAGATCATGCCCAAGCCCTCAGAGATGCTCTACGATATGGATATTTCCGACGTCAAGGGTCAGATGAAAGCCAAGCGCGCCCTTGAGATCGCAGCCTGCGGAGGTCACAATCTGCTTTTCATCGGCAGTCCCGGAACCGGAAAGAGCATGCTTGCCAACCGTCTGCCGACAATTCTTCCCGACATGACATTTGACGAGATGATCGAAACCACCAAAATACATTCCATTGCCGGTCAGCTCACGAAGGATATGCCCCTGATAACCCGCAGACCGTTCCGCAGTCCGCATCACACCACTTCACCGGCGGGTCTCGGCGGCGGCGGGACCATTCCACATCCGGGAGAGCTTTCACTTGCTCATAACGGCGTTCTTTTTCTTGACGAGCTGCCCGAATTCGGACGCCGCTCTATGGAGCTTCTGCGCCAGCCCATCGAAAACGGCACCGTGACCATATCGAGAGCCAACGCCACCGTGACCTATCCATGCTCTGTAATGATAGTGGCGGCGATGAATCCCTGTCCCTGCGGCTATTACGGACACCCCACAAAAAAATGCACCTGCACTCAGCAGATGGTGAAGAAATATCTTGCCCGTATATCCGGTCCTCTGCTTGACAGGATCGACCTGCACGTTGAGGTCATGCCAATGGACTATGTTTCTTTTGCCGACACCCGCAAACAGGAGACCTCCGCCGAGATAAAGGCGCGTGTTGACGCAGCCCGCAGGATACAGACAGAGCGCTTCAAGGGTACGGAGATCACCTGCAACGCTCATATCACTCCGCACCGCATGAACGAATTCTGCATACTTGATGACGACGCCGGCGAAGTGATCGAAAAAGCCTTTGATGTTTTCGGATTTTCCGCGCGAGGCGTAAGCAAGCTGCTGAAAATAGCCCGCACCATAGCCGACATGGCAGGCAGCGAGACCATCGGAAAGGTACACCTGCTTGAAGCCATACAATACCGCACACTTGACAGAAAATACTGGTCAGGAAGATAAGACATATTATAATAAAACAGCAGCCGCAAAATTATCCGTTTTGCGTCTGCTGTTTTTTTATGTGTACTTTAGCATATCTTTAGATTTGATCATATCAGGGTGAAAGAGGGCGCCAGCCCTCTAAGAAGTAAATTCCCCTCTTCCTTCAGGAAGAGGGGGAGGGGGTGATGGTAACGCCCACAGGGCGTTTTGAGGATAATGCCGCTTTAGCAGTGTTAGTTAAAGCGGGACGAAAAATCATTTGTTCAATGAGCTTTCAAGTTCTGGTCGGTATTAGCACCTTATAAGGGCTATACAGACCACCCGCTGAGCAGGTGGCCTAACTGCGTTTACGTTTTTCGCTTACCGTGATGATTTAAAAATCATCAGTAGTGTAGTCTTCAAGATCGGGCATGCCGGCGTCTACAAACTCGCTCTGGCGCATCTTCATGCGTATGCGATCCTGCTCGACCATCTCGGACAGCTTGTCCTTGAAATCTCTGGAATTCTTGATATTCTTTATCACCAGAACAGGCGTTGTCTTATCCCTTGCATGAACAACGATAGTGCCCAGCTTGAATATCTTCTGAAAGAGCGCTCTCGAATAGGTGATGTCCACTATCCTGTATAGAAGTATCTCGTTTTCTATGCTCTTGAAAAGTCCTGTTTCGATAACCAGCTTCTTCTTCCTCAGACTGTACTTTGTGAAAGTCCAGGGTATGCCGAAAAAGCCCCATCTTTTGCGTTCTCTCATTATGAGATCATTTTCTTGCTCTGCCATAAATATACCTCCCGGATGTCACAGCCTTCCTTTTCGTTATGGCATCCGAAAGACTGCGTATTTTATGATCGGCACGTGCAGATCATCAGTCACCGAAGCAAATGCCGATCTCCTTTGCCGCCTTTACTACCTTGCTGTTTGCCGGAACCTCCTTGAGCTTGCCGGCAACCTCAGAAAGCGGAACAGGAACGATCTTGCCGTTGACCATACCTGTCATAAAGCCGTACTTCTCCTTGATGATGAGCTTTGCAGCCGCAGCGCCGAAGAGAGTGGTAATATAACGGTCGTATGCGTCAGGGCTGCCGCCTCTCTGGAAATGACCCGGCACTGTTACTCTGGTCTCCTGACCGGTAGCCTCCTCTATCTCGTGAGCTATCTTATACGAAATGGAGGGATACATAAGGTTAGCCATAGCTTCCTTCTTCTGCTTCTTGGGCATTTCTGCTATTTCCTTCGATACAGCGCCCTCTGCAACGGCAAGAATAGAGAAGGTCTTGCCTGCCTTGGTGCGGTTCTTTATGCAATCGATGACCTTGTTTATATCGTATGGTATCTCAGGGATAAGTATAACATCCGCGCCGCCTGCGATACCGGCATTGAGAGTGAGCCAGCCTGCCTTATGACCCATACATTCAACGATGAATACACGTCCGTGAGATGTAGCGGTAGTGTGGATGCAGTCGATAACATTTGTAGCTATGTCAACTGCGCTCTGATAGCCGAAGGTCACATCTGTACCCCAGATATCGTTGTCAATGGTCTTGGGCATAGTCACCACGTTAAGTCCTTCCTCGGAAAGCATATTGGCTGTTTTATGAGTACCGTTGCCGCCGAGAACAACAAGACAGTCAAGCTTCATCTGAGCATAGTGCTTCTTCATTTCGGCAACCTTGTCGATGCTTGTTACGTCATCCACCACACGCATAAGCTTGAACGGCTGTCTGGACGTGCCCAGGATAGTGCCGCCCCTTGTCAGGATACCGGAGAAATCCTCAGGCTTCATAAGGCGGTACTCTCCGTAGATAAGACCACGGTATCCGTCGATAATGCCGTAGATTTCCACATTCTTTCCGTAATACTCATAAAGACCCTTTGCAAGTCCGCGTATTGCGGAGTTCAGTCCCTGGCAGTCGCCGCCGCTTGTGAGAATGCCAACTCTTTTCATTAATGATACACTCCTTTGCCGTATTATATAATATTTATTATTATGATTTTACATCATATTCACAGATAATACAATAATTTATGCAATTTTCGCTGAAGAAAATATTTTTCCGGCCGCAGGCGCTCTATTCTTCGGTCTCCTCGGGAAGTCCCTTATCCTTGCCGGTCAGCGGACGGAACTGCTTTTCTTCACGTTCGATACTGCGCTTTGCGGCAAGCTCTTTTTTCGCTTCGTCATAAAATTCCTGCTGACAGTTATGTACCTTCTTGCCTCGCCTGTCGAGAAGCTCGTATGAAGTGTCGGGGCGCTGTATCCTGGTGTTCAGCACGTCCTTGAGCATGCGGTTTATTATGCCGAAGGCGCGTTCCTTCAGATCAGGATCCTCTATCGGGAACACCAGCTCTACACGCTTGTCAAGATTTCTTGGCATCCAGTCCGCCGAGCCCATGTATATTTTCTTTATGCCGCCGTTTTCAAAGATGAATATGCGGCTGTGCTCCAAAAGCTGACCTACTATGCTCCGCACCTGAATATTCTCGCTTATGTCCTTTACTCCCGGCACCAGACAGCATATCCCGCGCACGATAAGGGTTATCTTCACGCCTGCCTGCGACGCTTTATAAAGCAAACGGATTATCTCAGGATCAACAAGCGAATTCACCTTTGCCGTTATGCCGGAGGGAAGTCCTGCTTTTGCATTTTCAGTTTCGTTCTCTATCATTTCAACAAAGAATTTCCGCAGACCTGTGGGCGCGACCTTCATTTTATGATATACCGGAGGTGTGGAGTAGCCGGTTATTACGTTGAACAAAGAGGAAGCATCCTCGCCGAACCGCTCATCACAGGTAAACATTCCTATATCCGTGTAGAAACGGGCGGTTATGTCGTTGTAGTTGCCTGTACCCATGTGCAGATATCTGCGTATGCCGTCCTGCTCACGGCGGACGACCAGAAGTATCTTACAGTGCGTCTTTAGTCCTGCAAGACCGTATATAACATGACAGCCTGCCTTTTCAAGCTTTTTCGCCCAGCCTATGTTGTTTTCCTCGTCAAAGCGAGCCTTCAGTTCAACAAGCACCGTTACCTGCTTGCCGTTTTCTGCCGCCTTTATCAGAGCTGCAATTATGGGAGAATTACCGCTTACACGATAAAGCGTCTGCTTGATGGCAAGAACATCGCTGTCATTGGCAGCCTGATTTATGAACTTTACAACGCTGTCAAAACTCTCGTAGGGGTGGTGTACCAGTCTGTCCTTTGCCCGGATAGCCTCAAAAATATCATCATAGCCAAAGAGATCCGCCGGAGGGCTGACCGGAATGATCGGCGCAAAACGGAGATCATCCATACCGTCAAGACCGCCGAACTTTGAGAAGAACGTAAGGTCAAGCGGACCTGAGACCTCATATATTTCAGGGGTCTCGACGCCGAGCATATCAATGAGGAACTGTTTGAGAGCGCTGTCGCACTTGGAAATTATTTCAAGACGTACCGGATCGCCGCGCTGACGCTTTTTCAGAGAGTGTTCGATCTCCACCAGAAGATCATCGGCGTCCTCGTCTATGTCAAGATCAGAGTCTCTTGTAATGCGGAACGGACAGTAAGCCTGTATAGCGTACAGCTCAAAAAGATCCGTCAGGCGGCTTATTATTATATCCTCAAGCAAAACGAAGGCTCTGCCCTGTTCTGTCTTTACCTCGAAATATCTTGGTATTATCGAAGGCACCTGTACCACCGCAAAGATATCCTCGCCGTCACGCTGCAAACGAACGGCAATGTTAAGGCTCTTGTTTGCAAGCAGCGGGAACGGGCGTGATGTATCCACTGCCAGCGGTGTGAGCACAGGGAAAACGAACTTATCGAAATGCTCATCCACCTGCTGCTTCTGAGCCTTGTTAAGGTCGCTTATAGACAGGAAGCGCAGCTTGTGTTTTTTCAGCGCCGGTATTATGGAACGGTACAGGCACGAATACTGTTTCTTTGCAAACTCATGTATCCTTTCGCTAAGGAACTGGAACTGCTGCAAAGGAGTCATTCCCGAATCATCGGGCGCAGTGGTCTTTGAGTGCATTCTGTCCATTACGCCGGCAACGCGCACCATAAAAAACTCGTCCAGATTAGATGCGGTTATAGCAAGAAATTTCACTCTTTCCAGCACCGGATTATCCTTTTCAAAAGCTTCTTCAAGCACACGGCTGTTAAAATCGAGCCAGCTCAGCTCACGGTTATGGAAAGGAAAATCCGCAGGAGAATACAGCTTCACGGGAGTAAGAGCAGCGTTTCTCTTTCTGTCCTTGCTTTTTACGGTTTTAGGCTGCTTATCGTTCTTTGCGGTTTTTACCTGTTTTCTGCGCTTATCTGATTTTTCCGATTTTTCGTTTTTAGCGGTGCCTGTTTTTTTGCCGGGCTTAACCGGTATTTTTTCAGGAATATCGTTATTATCCTCTTTTTTCTTATCGCTCAAAGCAATCAGCCTTTCATTTTTTGTAAATCAGATGGAGAAGAATATAATCGAGTATATTATAACAAATTCTTCCAAAAAAGGCAAGAACTTTTGAGTATTATAACATAGTTTTTGAAATGACCTGAATCCGTGAAACTCGAATAGATGGAATAGCGAAAATCAAGATAAACAAAGCTTTATAATAAAAAATGTATTCTTTATATATCACCAAATTATTCCAGCCGCGGGTGATTACATTTCCGTTTGTTTATCTGTGAGCGCGAACACGGGAGCGCAGGCTCTGCGCCGGCAGCTTGCCGCCGCCCTCTTGAATATGTCTTAGACAACAGATCATACCAGGGTGTAAGAGGGCGCTAGCCCTCTAAGAAAAATTCCCCTCTTCCTTTGGAAGAGGGGCAGGGGTGATGGCAACGCCCGCAGGGCGTTTTGACGGAGATCCTGTCTCCTTGAATTTTCTGTCACCCCTTGCAGGCAAGCCGCCGCAGGCTCTGCGCCTGCCGCCTCTCGGCGGCGGGTTGCATAAACTGACCGTTAGTAGGGGACGCCCTCTTGCGCAGGGCGTCCCCTCTCAAAAAACAGTCCACCGGACT
>CADBPE010000239.1 GCA_902796475.1 uncultured Ruminococcus sp. | reverse complement strand
GTCAGAACGGCTCCTTCGGCAGCAGCGGAAACTACAATAGTACGGGCGGCGGGATAGGCGGCAATTCCGGATATGGCAGTCAGAACAGCTCATTCGGCAGCAGCGGAAACTACAATAGTACGGGCGGCGGGATAGGCGGCAATTCCGGATATGGCAGTCAGGACAGTCCTTTCGGCGGCAGCGGAAACTACAATAGTACGGTCGGAGGTTTAGGCGGCAATTCCGGATATGGCAGTCAGAACAGCTCCTTCGGCGGCAGCGGAAACTACAATAGTACGGGCAGCGGTTTCGGCGGCAGCTCAGATACAAATTCAGGTACATACAGCACCGGCACAGGCTTTGGCAGCCACAGCTTTGGCAGCATGGATGATTACGGCAGCTCAGGCAGCGGAGGATATAACGACAGCTACGGCGGATTCAGCGGAACGGGCAAGCCGTTCGAGGATATTTCAGACGGCAGCTTTGACAGCGGTATCGGAAAAGGCTTTACGAACAGCGACTCCAACAATGACAACTGGTAAAACACAAAAGGACTGCAGCAAGCAAAATTGCGGCAGTCCTTTTGTTATTGTCATTTTTATAAATGATCTGTCAAAAAAACGGATCGGGAGCGGCAGCCTGTAGCCGGGCAACTCATACTATTATCAATTTAAAATATAGATATATTTTATTATTTCCTGTCATCTTACGATGACAGGAAAATAATATAATTTAATGTCAGGAGCTTACGCCCCCGAACCCCTTTGGAGTTTCGCTGCCTGCGGGCAGCGAGTCAGTGGGACTTTTAGAAAAAAGTCCCCCCGGTCTCGCCTGTCGGCTCGGTCGGCGCTTCTCAGCCTGCGGCTGAGAGGCCTCCACCGGAGACCCGCGCCCCCCGAAAACCGTGTTTTTTATCTAACAATTAATATGATAATAGTATCAGATAGTATGACGAATACGCTTGATGAGTACCCATATCTCATGGACAACAAGCGGCGCAAGGGAAAGAGCGATAACGAAGAGCCACATATCCCATGTCATAGCGCAAGTGCCGAAAAGTCCCATAAGGAACGGTATCTCGGTCACAACTACCTGTCCTAAAATGCCGAAAGCAAAGGCAAGTATCATTATCTTGTTGTCAAGATGGTTAAAGCGGAAAATGGAACGGTTCGTGTCACGCATGCCTATGGCGTGGAAAAGCTCAGATACCGCAAGAGTACAGAACGCAAGAGTCTGCGAACGGGTAAGCACTGCGGGATCCTCGAAGGCTTTATACAAACCGTCAAAGCTGAATCCCTGACCGCTTGAAATAAGCTGATTTACAGGTGTAAAGAGGAATGCTACCAGCGTGACCAGAGCAATGACCAGGCTGTAAACGCCTACCTGAGCATATCCGCCGCCTGCAAAGATGGACTCGCCGTTTTTGCGCGGACGCTTGCTCATTACATCGGAGGACGAGTTAGGATCGACACCCAGAGCAAAGCATGGCAGAGAATCGGTGAGCAGGTTTATCCAGAGAATATGCACAGCCTGAAGAGGAGCCGCAAGTCCGGCAACGATAGCTGCAAACATGACCAGTATCTCACTGACATTTGATGACAGCGCAAAGAGGATAGATTTCTTGACATTCTCGTAGATGTTGCGGCCTTCTTTAACAGCCTTTTCGATAGTCGTGAACTTGTCATCCTGAAGCACGATATCTGCGGCGCCCTTGGCAACGTCTGTGCCGGTTATGCCCATAGCAACGCCAACGTCTGCGGCTTTAAGAGAGGGCGCGTCGTTTACGCCGTCACCGGTCATGCTAGCGATGTTGCCGTTTGCCTGAATAGCCTTTACGATCTTCACCTTATGCTCAGGAGAAACACGCGCAAATATCGAAAGACTCGGAGCCTTCTCTTTCAGCTCTTCATCGGTCAGCTCGTCAAGCTCGTGTCCCATAATGCACTCTGAGGGCTTCTCGGCAATACCAAGCTTTCTTGCGATGGCAAGAGCCGTATCCTTGTGGTCGCCGGTTATCATAACGGTCTTTATGCCGGCTTTCTTGAAGGTCTTTATGGAATTTACTACCTCCGGTCTTTCCGGATCGATCATGCCTATCATGCCGATGTATGTGAGGTTCTGCTCAACAGCCTCTTTGTTATCCTCTCTTATGGCAAGCGACAAGACACGCAGAGCGTCATTTGACATTTCCGACATAGTCTTGTTGATGAGGGCGATATCGCCGGCGTCTATCTCTTTGACCTTGCCGTTTATCATAATATAGCTGCACCGTGAAAGAAGCTCATCGGTGGAGCCTTTTGTATAGGAGATGCATTTGCCGTCCGCAAGGGAGTGAACGGTGGTCATAAGCTTTCTGTCAGAATCGAAAGCCTTTTCGTTTATTCTTGGGGTGATCTTTTCGGTGTCGGCTTTTTCAATGCCGTAACGCTTCGCAAAGGCTACCAGAGCCGTTTCGGTTGGGTCGCCCACCTCGGTGCCGTCAGAAGCGATGCTTGCGTCATTACACAGCATGAAGCCCTTCAGGAGTATGTCGTGCGTTTTCTTATCAAGACTTTCAAGGTCAATATAATTGCCGTTTTCAAAAGCGCGAACAACAGTCATTTTGTTCTGGGTCAGTGTGCCTGTCTTATCGGAACAGACATAGCTGACGGCGCCCAGAGTCTCAACGGCGGGCATATTTTTGACGATAGCGTTGACCTTCGCCATGCGCTGCATTCCAAGAGCAAGAACGATGGTAACGATAGTGGGAATACCCTCCGGTATAGCCGCAACAGCCAGAGAAACAGCCGTTTCAAGCAGGGGAAGGACCTCTCTGCCCTGAATAAGACCGATGCCGAAAACAATAGCGCAGATCACGATAACGCCGATACCCAGCACACGGCTGAGACCGTCCATACCCTTTTGCAGAGGAGAAGGCTTGTCCTTTTCCTTGCCCACCATGTCAGCGATCTTGCCGATCTCCGTATCCATGCCGGTGTGTACAACCTCGCCGACGCCTCGTCCGTAGGTGACGATGGTGGTCATATAGGCAAGGTCGAGCCTGTCGCCGATGCCTGTTTTTTCATTGGGTACGAATTTCTCGTCCTTTTCAACGGCAACGGATTCACCGGTAAGCGCCTTTTCGTCTATCATAAGACGGGCAGTTTCAAGAAGCTTGAGGTCTGCAGGGACCTGCTTGCCTGCTTCAAGGACAACTATATCGCCGACAACAAGATCCTCCGAGGATATCTCTTTGGTTTCTCCGTCACGGATAACCGTGGCTTTCAGTACGGACATTTTTTTCAGCGCGTCAAGAGCCTTCTGAGCCTTGCCCTCCTGAACAACGCCGATTATGGCGTTTGCTATGACTATAACAAGCATGATTATAGCCTCGCCGTAGTCGTGCAGAATGAGTGAAATAATGATCGCAGCTGCTAAAATAGCATTGGTAAAGTTGAGAATCTGCTCAACAAACATCATGAAGACCGTTTTGGGCTTTTCCTCTTTCAGACAATTGTGCCCGTTTTTCGCCAATCGTTCATCGGCTTCCTTTTGTGTCAATCCTTTGTAGCTTTGCATTGTCCTGCTCCTTTTTGATTTTTTTTGCAGCCGCATTATTTGCCGTCACCTATACGGCCGCATTTATCTGATATATATTTTATATTATCTGTATAAAAAAATCAATAATACTATGATATTTTTATAGTCTTTTTGAACGGATCAACCTTTCAGAGCGTGACCGTGAATTTCATCCATTTTCCGTATTCGCTCTGGGCGGTTATCCTGCCGCCGTGAGCTTCAACGCTTGCTTTTGCGATCGCAAGCCCCAGACCGTAGCCGCCGCTTTTGCTGCTGCGGGCTTCGTCACGACGGTAAAAGCGCTCAAATATCTTATTTAGCTGATCCTTCGGCACACCCTCGCCGGTATTATATACTTCGATGATCCTTTTGTTTGCGCGAACATACAGCCTCACGGATATTTTCCCGTTCTCATAGGAATATTTTATAGCGTTGTCGATCAGTATTGTCAGAACATGCTTTATGGAGCTTTCATCACCCTTGTACATAATGTCAGGCTCCGCTTCGACCTCGATAGTCTTGCCCATTTCGTACACCTTGCTCTCAAACGGAAGAGCCGTCTGCAGGAAGGTATCGCTGAGATTAAATTCCGACATTACAAGCTTGTGGCCGGTCTTGTCGTCAAGCCGCGCAAGACACAGCAGCTCATTCACAAGCTCGTTCATTCGCGTAGTTTCCGAGCGGATATATCCGATCCATTTGTTATCGCCTGTCTGCGCTTCAAGAACGTCGGTGTTTGCGCTTATCACGGCAAGCGGCGTTTTCAGTTCGTGGCTTGCATTTGAAATAAACGATTTCTGCTTGTCAAGCGTTTCTTTGACCGGACGCACCAGCCAGAATGACAGCATCAGCGACAGACAGAAGAAGATAAGGATAGTCATCAGACCTATCACCGAGGTGCTGAACAGAAGATTTTCCTCCGCCTGCTGAAAGCTTCCTATATTCATAAATACAATGATCTTGCCGTAATATTTGTTCTGGATACAGAAAGCGTATCTGCCTATTTCTCCGTATGAGCTGCCGGCAGAGAGCGCCTCCTTTGCATAGCCTATGATGTCGTCCTGCTGTACCACTATGTCCCTTGTGAGAACGATCTTTCTTACATTATAGAAATAGTCGATCTGCACCGAGAAGCAGTCGTTCACACCGGACTTCTGATCCGTATATGGGTCTATGCTGCCGTAATCATCGGGCAGAAAGCCGTCAAGATCGGCGATCCTTTTTAGTTCGGACTGTATCTGCGTCTTGTTGCCCTCACGCTCCATAACGTTCACGGCGGTCATGATGCCGAACACTGCAACGGTAAGTATAAGTGTGATCACTGCGACAATTTTTATTCTTAATTTTCTTATCATTTCGCACCGTCCAGACAGTAGCCGATGCCCCTTCTGGTCTTTATCTGTACCGTTGAGTGCAGCATGACCAGCTTTTTCCTCAGAAATGAGATGTACACCTCTACATTGTTATATTCGCTTTCATCATCAACGCCCCATATTTTTTTCACGAACTGCTCCTTGGTGGTTATCTGACCGGCGTTTGATATGAGCAGCTCCATCATCTGAAATTCCTTGCGCCCCAGCACAATGGAATTTTTGCCGCAGATAAGCTCTCCTTTTTTCATTTCAAGAGTTATGTCGCCGTACTTTGGGTTTATGTCGGGCGCTATGCCCCGTCTGCGTGTCATGGCTCTTATCCTTGCCAGCAGCTCGCCCATAGAGAACGGCTTTGTCAGATAATCGTCTGCGCCGCAGTCAAGACCTCTTATTTTATCGTCCGTTTCGGAGCGGGCAGTAAGCAGCAGCACCGGAGTTTCATTCTCCTTTACACGCAGATACGACAGTACATCAAGACCGTTCATTTTAGGCAGCATTATATCCAGCAGTATGCAGTCATATTTGCCGCTCATAGCCAGTTCAAGTCCGGTTATGCCGTCATTGGCGATATCCGCTTCGTAGCCCTCCCTTTTCAGGATAGCGCTCACGGCGTCAGCCAGACCTATCTCATCTTCAACAATCAGCACCCTCATTGTATTTCCTCACTTTCATTGTGAACATAATATGTCACTTCCGGACGTTCCCGCTCCGGCAGCAAATGATTTTAAAGCTTTGTGTGTTCCGTCCTGGTCATATATAATTATAGTACATTCTGCCGACATAAAGCAATACTTCAAAAAAAAATCCCATCAGGGAGGTCTTTTTTTGTCCGACCCTGATGGGATTGTTCGCATATCAGAAAATGTTCAGATCACTTTTTCTTTTTCTTGCCGGATTTCTTGCCCTTTGCGGGAGCAGCCTTGACCTCTGCCTTGGGTGCTTCCTTCTTGACCTCTGCCTTGGGAGCCTCTGCCTTGACCTCAGCCTTGGGAGCCTCAGCCTTGAGCTCAGCCTTAGGAGCCTCTGCCTTGACCTCAGCCTTGGGAGCCTCTGCCTTTACCTCAGCCTTGGGAGCCTCAGCCTTAACTTCAGCCTTGGGAGCCTCAGCCTTAACTTCAGCCTTGGGAGCCTCAGCCTTTACCTCAGCCTTAGGAGCCTCTGCCTTGACCTCAGCCTTGGGAGCCTCTGCCTTTACCTCAGCCTTGGGAGCCTCTGCCTTTACCTCAGCCTTGGGAGCCTCTGCCTTAACTTCAGCCTTGGGAGCCTCAGCCTTAACTTCAGCCTTGGGAGCCTCTGCCTTAACTTCTGCCTTGGGCGCTTCTTTCTTGACCTCGGCTTTTGCTGCGGGAGCGACCTTTATCTCGGCATTGGGAGCAACTGCCTTTACCGCTGTAACGGTCTTTGCATCGGCTTTTGCAGCTTTGGGAGCTTCTGCTGCTGCAAGTGTCTTGGGAGCAGCCTTTGCAAGAGCCTTGGCGTCTGATTTTGCGGCAGCTTTGGGAGCAGCCTTCTTCACATAAGTTTCAAGACCCTCGCAGTCCTCAAGGAAGGTCTTGAGCTTGCTGTATATCTTATCAACGCCGCCCGCGCTGTCACTCTCGATGTTAAGCGGCATGATCGGATCATGAACGCTGAGTCTGAGCAGGAACCAGCCATCGCCGTTGTTCTTGTCAAACGATACCCTGATACCCTCGTAGTTGTCGTCGGCGACCTTGAAATCCTTCTGCTTTTCGGCATAGGCTGTCAGCTTCTTTATTACCTTCTCGCCGCAGGCGCGGAAGTCCTTATCGGTGATCTTTATTCTTATTTCCTTGGTCTCGACAGGCTCTTTAAGGTCGGCAATAAGACTTTCAAGCTTTTTGCCCTCCATGCGCAGCTGAGCAATCTTGATGATTATCTTTGTGATGAGATAAGCGCCGTCGTCAAGGAAGTAATTCTCCTTCATAGCCGCATGGCCGGAGGTCTCAATGGCAAGTGAGCAGGGAACCTTATTCTTGTTCTGTCTGATCGCCTCATCAATTACGTTCTTGTAGCCTCTCTTGAATCTGAGGTGCTTGCCCTTGAGATTCTTCTCGATAAACTCTTTAAGTCCGCTTGATGTGATCGAATCGGTAACAACAAGCTCGCCGGGGCAGTTTTCAAGTACGATAGCAGCCGCCAGAGCTACAAGACGGTTGCGGTTGATCTCCTTGCCCTGAGAGTCAACAGCGCCGCAGCGGTCAACGTCTGTATCAAAGATGATGCCGAAGTCAGCGCCGAAAGCCTTTACTGCTTCGCATACGGCAGCCATTGCGGCAGGATCCTCAGGATTCGGGATATGGTTCGGGAATGTTCCGTCAGGCTCAAGGAACTGGCTGCCTCTTACATCGGCGCCCAGAGCCTCAAGAACATCAGCAGCATAGAAGCCGCCGACGCCGTTGCCTGCATCTACCACGAACTTAAAGCCCTTCAGAGGATGCTCATAGTCACCCTTGTCGTTTACCTGAGCCTTTATGAACTCACGCAGATTGCCCGCATAGTATCTCATGTACTCGTTCTCGATAAGCTCGCCGCCGCTTGAATATCCGGGCTTGTCGCCGTTCTGAGCATATTCCAGTATAGCGTTGATGTCGCTGCCCTCAAGACCGCCCTCACGGGTGAAGAACTTAAGGCCGTTTCTGTAATACGGATGATGGCTTGCGGTGATCTCAACAGCAGCATCACAGCCAAGCTCTACGGTAGTCATAAACATTGCGGGAGTTGTGCACATTCCGCAGTCGATAACGCATACACCGGCATTGAGAAGTGTCTGCTTGGTCACCTTTGCTATCTGAGGGCCTGAAATTCTTGAATCTCTGCCCACAGAGATAGTCATTTCGTCAGCGGGCTTTCCTGTTTTGTCAGAAAGCCACATCATAAAGCCGTTTACAATTGAGTTAACTGTGTCGTCTGTGAGGTTGACATCGAAGCCGGCGCCTGCCACAGCAACGCCTCTGATGTCTGTGCCGCTTTTGAGTACGCTCCAGAATTCTTTTAACATACTTGATCTCTCCTTATATAATTAATTTGGGAAAACGCATTGTCATTGCATCACTTGATGCCGGTGTCGAAGGCGTAAATATTATCAGTACGCTCAAGCGTTACGGGTACATCGTTTACGGTGACGACAAGCTTATCGTCTTCAAAGGAATAATCAAGAGTATTGTTCTGCGCAGTGCCGTCAACCTGTACAATATTGAACACGCAGCTACCGTCCTTTGCCGCATAGCAGCCTTTATAGACGATATCACGGTAGGTTATCTGATATGTACCGTCTGCATTGAATGAAAACGTACTGTCATAGCGTGAATCCTGCCGCTTATCAAGCCAGATGCCCACAAGCTTTTCATCAATAGCGCCGTCCAGCGGAACAAGCTTTGCTTCGGGATCGCTCACGCTGTCCAGGGTGTAAACGTAATATCTCATGCCGTCCTCTTCAATGAAGTCGGCCGCCTTCTTTTTAGCGTCGCTTTCTTCCGTAGACGCCTCGTCCGTCTTGTCGGGCGGGAAGATAAAACCGTCTAGATCGGTAAGCACAAGCTGTCTTCCGGAAATGGAATTGCCGATAAGATCATAGTAAAAATCGGTGTTGATGAATTTCTGACCGTAGCTTGTCAGTTTGACATTCAGTTTCTGACGTCCGTTGTCACTGTCGCTTTCGGTGTATGTACCGTTATAAACAGTGCCGCCGTAATACATTGCGCAGGAGCCGTCGTTTTCAAAATCGAACGCTACCGAGCATTCCCTGTCTGAAACCGTGAAATTCAGCGCCCAGCTGCCTTTGAGCGATTTGTTGAAAAATATGCCCCAGCAGCCAAAGCAGAGTATTGTCACTAAAAGTATCGCTGCTGCGATAATCACGGGTACCTGTATGCGCAGCTTTGGTTTAGGGGCGGCTGCTTCGTCGGAGATATCCGAAGCTTCGGCAGCAGACTCGCTTACTGCGGCAGTATCGGCATTTTCTGATGAGCCTTCCGCAATATCCTCTGCGGAAAGCGTTTCGTTATTATCTTGTTCAAGGAGTTCGTCCTGAGACATTCATCTTCCTCCGATCGGTATGTTTAAGATTCAAATGTACAATAATTTGCCCTGAGATTTTTTCTCCCGTATCATAGCAAATTATTCCAATAATTATTTTACCGTATTCTGCTAAATAATACAAGCATAATTATTGTACAATTTTAATATAATTCATTGTTAATTATATTGAAAATACCAAATAAAATTATTGATCATACTTATGCTTGATTATACTTATGCTGCCTTACGGCAGAGGTTTGTTATTTCAGACTTGTCAGCAGGGGACGCCCTCTTGCGCAGGGCGTCCCCTCTAAAAAAGCAGTCCACCGAACTGTTTTTTGATTCACCCCTTGCGGAGCACTCGAAGCATAGGGATTTCGCTGCCTGCGGGCAGCGAGTCAGGAGGACTTTTAGAAAAAAGTCTCCCCGTTCTCGCCTGTCGGCTCGGTCGGCGCTTCTCAGCCTGCGGCTGAGAGGTCTCCACCGGAGACCCGCGCCCCCCCGAAAACCGTGTTTTAAACAGATGCAGCTTGCCGCAGGATCAGGGTTTTTGAATGAGTTAAAAATGTATGAACATAAAGTTAAAAGTTTCGCTCAAGCCTTTTCAAAGGCTTGCAGGGTAAAGGGACAGAGTCCCTTGTGGGAGGTTTGGAGGG
>CADBPE010000238.1 GCA_902796475.1 uncultured Ruminococcus sp. | reverse complement strand
TTTAGCTTAGCAACATAAATATTCACAATGCCCCTGAGTGCTTTGTAACACTCAGGGGCAAAACTTCTATATAGGTATCTGTCTTAACGTTTCGGGGGTGTTTCGGCAAATACCATAAATTAAAGCCGGTATCAGTCCTTGATTATCAGTGATACGCAGTGAGCAGAAATGCCTTCAAGTCTGCCGGTAAAACCGAGCTTTTCTTCGGTGGTGGCTTTTATGCTTATGCAGTCTGCGTCAATGCACATGGCTTTTGCAAGCGTTTCTCTCATCTGCCCGATATAAGGCTTCAGCTTAGGCTTTTGGGCAATAACTGTGGCGTCAATGTTTGAAACGGTATAGCCATTGTCTTTAATAAGAGCGC
Source organism: uncultured Ruminococcus sp. (assembly GCA_902796475.1). Taxonomy (GTDB): domain Bacteria; phylum Bacillota; class Clostridia; order Oscillospirales; family Acutalibacteraceae; genus UBA1213. Next base: position 13,330 of record CADBPE010000238.1, on the reverse strand, counting down.
AGACTCTTTTCAGCAGCTTAACACTGTCGGCGCCGCTGTAAGCAGGGTCGTTATCCGGAAAATGAGTTCCTATGTCGCCCAGGGCTGCTGCGCCTAATAGGGAATCCATTATCGCATGCACGAGAACATCGGCATCGGAGTGTCCGAGCAGACCGAGAGCGTAAGGGATATCAACACCTCCAAGTATAAGCCTGCGGTCCTCCGCAAACCTGTGAACATCGTATCCGTGACCTACTCTGATCTTCATTTTTCAGCTTCCTTTCCTTGAATTATTATTTGAAAGGCGGGATAACCGTGACCTTCGGAGAAAAATGCAAAAAGTACCGCAGCGAGGCAAAGCTGACCCAGCAGCAGACTGCCGATGCCATTAATGTCAGCCGCAGGACTTACATTTACTATGAGACCGGACGCAAGCTTCCGCGCAGCCGCAGGACAGTAGAGAAGCTCGCCGGACTTTTCGGTATCGACCCGAATCTGCTCATAATAGAAAATGACGAGCGTTTTATTGAACTCCAGCGTGAACGTCCCGCAGCGGAAAGGATCATCTCCGCACTGGATGACGTAAGAGCCATATTATCTGACGGGAGCATTGACCCGAAACAAAAGCAGGACTTTGCTTCAAAGCTTGCCGGACTTTGCGCAGATCTCAGTGTCAGCAATGGACCCGCATCCGCAAACGATAACGGCGGTTTTGATGATAATATACTGTGACCCCAGCTGTCTGCCGCCTGATGACAGACAGCTTTTTTCTGCCGCTCTTTCCGGGCATATAGGACTTATTCGGATATACAGTTTCCGCATGGGATATATCCGTCAGCCTTGAGCGAAGCAATGGAGCTGTTGACCTTCTTCCGGTTCTCTTCCTTGACCGACTTCACCGAGCTGCAGTCCGGAAGATGGAACTTGTTATTGTTGGTGTTGATAATGTACGTCTTTACCTCGTGTCCGGCATAAGCAGCCTCAAGCTCAGGCTTTCCGGTCTTGTAGTCAATTATTACACCGGGCTGAACATTGTAGGCGTAAACATTGAAGCACACGCCTTCACCGTTGTCCTCGACCGACCATGCTTCCATCTGTATTCCCCGGCAGACAAGCTCATCATCAGCAAAAACCGGCGTCACACGGTAAAGAACATGGTTGTTTGTTTCTTTTACATAGTCGGCTATCATGTTTTCAAACGGCAGCATGCCGTCAACATTGAGATATCGTGTGCCTGTGACCAGATTGTTCGCATTGGCGTTTTCGGCGGTGAGCTGAAAGCCTATAAGATGACAGCGGTTATAAAGCGACTGCCCGTCTACCATGTCATATTTTATGCTGTACCAACCTGTGGGCTTTACCTTGCTTATATCTCCGCGCTTTTCGGTGGGCATGGTCTCTTTGCATACATTGGCATAAGCAACGCCGCAGCGTCCAAGAGAGTCAAGCTCAGCGTAGTATTCAAAAGCTTCGGTGCTGTGATCGGATTCCTCAAAATACGGTATGTTATTGTTTATTTCAACATAGGGTATGCCGCTGTATTCCGGTATATTGGTCAGATCAAAGCTGACTGCCGGCGCACTTGCGGGTGACGCTTTGCTTGTCTTGGACGAGCCTTCGGAAGACGATTTTCCGGATGACGTTTCGCTCACCTGCGAGGATGCAAAGACATCCTTTATGGCGTCCTTTATTTCGGATACAGCAGACTTGCATGAACTCATGGATATGACCGCCGCAAACGAAAGCAGCAGCGCGGCGGCTTTTATTTTTTTGCTCAGATAAAAACGCTTCCTCATCTTGAAAGCTCCTCCCTTGTGATATTTTCGTGCGAGCTGCCTGCGAATTCACAGGACGACACGAGCGTGTACTGTGAAAGATCAAGCTCCAGCTTTTTGTCTGACGGATAATGCCTGTTCCAGCGGTATAAAATAATATGGTCTATCCTGTCAGCATAGGGCGTGATATCCGTTGTTTCTACAAAACAGACATCATTCTCGCCGGCAGCTTCAAGAAAATCATCCCTGACCTCGATCTTGTCCGCAAAGTCTGCAAAAAGCGGAGCCGAATAGCTGTTCATAAATATCCTGCCCTCATTAACATAAGCCGCAAGATCTTCGATCAGTTTCCTGTCCCTGCTTTGCCTTCGCTTGTTAAAGCTGCGGCCGTTTCTGTCATCAATACAAATTGCGATCTTCATTTTTTTACCTCCGAAAAATTATTTTTGCAGCTGTGCGCTGCGTGTGCAAAGCAATGCTTTATGAATAATCGGCGCTTGAATCCTGCATTTTAAAAAACTCTCCGTTTTTTTCAGCAGCGCCGTCACACGCCTGCGCCGGCTTTGTAAAAAACCGGACTTCCGCTCAATTTGGCAGAGCCGTATGGGGATCATGATAATTATATCATTTTTCGACCGGAAAATCCTTGAAAAATAACTATAAAATGGCTTTTTTTTAATTTTTTTATTGACATGCAGAAAAAATGTTTTTATACTATTATTATAAAAAGAACAAAGGAGTTTTGACCATGAAAACAAGGATTGGTATTCTGGGCTACGGCAACCTCGGCCGTGGTACCGAAATAGCTGTTGCGGCAGCTGAGGACATGGAGCTTGTGGCTGTTTTTACAAGACGTGACCCCGCAGGCGTCAATATTCTCACAAAGGACGTTCCCGTAGTCAGCGTGAACGACATCGAAAGCTACAAGGACAAGATTGACGTGCTCATCATCTGCGGCGGCAGCGCTACCGACCTGCCTGTGCAGACACCCAAGTATGCCGCTATGTTCAACGTGATCGACAGCTTCGACACACATGCAAAGGTGCCGGAGCATTTCAGGAACGTTGACGAGGCTGCAAAGCAGAGCGGTCATATAGGCATGATCTCAGTCGGCTGGGATCCCGGTCTGTTCTCTCTTAACAGAGTCTATGCAAACGCTATTCTCCCGGACGGCAAGGATTATACCTTCTGGGGCAAGGGCGTGAGCCAGGGACATTCCGATGCTGTACGCAGGATCAAGGGCGTAAAGAATGCAAAGCAGTACACCATTCCGATCGAATCTGCTCTTGAAGCCGTAAGAAGCGGTGAGAATCCCAACCTGACCACAAGAGAAAAGCATCTCAGAGAGTGCTTTGTTGTTCTTGAGGAAGGCGCCGATGCAGCCGAGATCGAGAGACAGATAAAGGAAATGCCCAACTACTTTGCAGACTACAACACCATCGTACACTTCATTGACGAGGAAGAGTTTGCAAGGGATCACAGCGGAATGGCTCACGGCGGTTTCGTGTTCAGATCCGGCAGGACCGGTCTCAACAAGGAAAACAAGCACATTATCGAATACAGACTTACTCTGGATTCCAACCCGGAATTCACCACAAGCGTTCTCGTAGCCTATGCCCGCGCGGTAAAGAGAATGGCTGATGAGGGTCAGACAGGCTGCAAGACCGTATTTGACGTACCGCCCGCATATCTCTGCACACAGAGCGGCGAGGAGCTCAGAGCTCACCTGCTTTGATACGCAAAACATACTATTGACTTTTCCGAAAAGCCGTCGATTCTGACGGCTTTTTATATTTTTTCAATAATTTTTGCGTACTGAGCAATAAGCTCCGCCGCGCTTTCAAAGTTAAAGCGTGAGGTGTCTATGCAGATATCGTAATTCTTTGCGCTGCTCCATTCAGAGCCTGTGTGATGGCGGTAATAATCCGAGCGGTGGCGGTCTATCTGCTTTATCATTTTAGCCGCTTCCTGCGGGGATATTTTAAGCTTTTCGGAAATATTTCTGCGGCAGTCCTCCTCAGGCGCCCAGATAAACACCCTTACAAGCCGGTGACCGCTGCTTCTCAGCACGAAATCGGCGCAGCGTCCGATTATCACGCAGTTTCCCCTGTCTGCCGCCTCGCGTATAACGCCGGACTGCGCAAGATATATTTCCTCAGAAGAAACGTACTTTCTGTTCTCATCGGGTATGCTGATATGACCGAGCTGTCTGCGGATATTCTCGTCGCTTTCGGAAAGTATGCTTTTGTCAATGCCCTTTTTTGACGATATCATGTATATCAGTTCCCTGTCAAGGCATGGCACCTTCAGCATATCGGAAAGCCGCCTGCCTATGGTACGCCCTCCGCTGCCGTATCCTCTTGAAATAGTGATAATGGTATTTGCCACATTCTTTCCTCCTTGTTTTTTGTTTTTTATTACATTTTTTATTTTACATTAACCTGAACTTATGGTCAAGGCTTAATTTTTAAACGCCACGGAAATTAATTTTGAGCTGCAAGTTACACTGGGGAAACCAGACCCCCTTCCTCAAAAACTTGTATTTTGTGATCAAAATGTTATAAAATTTAGTAAAGCTTCTTCTCGGATGGTTGCTTTTTTTGAAAATTGATTTCCGTATTTAAACGGTTTTGTCCGACAAGCAGTCCGGAAAATTTTTCTGAAAAGCCTGATAAAAATAATGAAAATTATTACAGGTATATCTTAGCTCACGGCGCGGATAATATATACGCAGGCTTTTTCCGCAGACAGCGGGATCGGCCTTTGTATTATTTGTATGAGGAGTATCAGCATGAAAAACAAGCTTCTTATCATTTTTACGGCAGCGCTTCTGGCTATGTGTCTGACGGCCTGCAAGGGCAATGAGGAAAACCGTACCGACATGAACGGTTCAGATGCCGGAAAGCTTCCCAACGCCGAAAGCAGCTACTATATGTATGAAGAACCGGTAAACAACGGTATAGTGACCGACCGCAACGGCATTATCGGCGATGAGGACGACAGACGTGAACAGCCCTCCAATCCCATAGGAAATGCCGTTGAAAACATCGGTGACACAATGGACAATGTCGGTGACAAGGTAGGCGATACAGTTTCCAACATCACCAGCAATGCGGGCAACATTGTCTCAAATGTGGCAAGCAATGTGGGCGATACTGTTTCCAACATTACCGACAACGCAGGCGATGCGGTGGAAAATGCCGCTGACAAAGCCAACGATAACTCCGACAACCGCTGACCCTTCCCCGGCCATGAAAACCTCGTGACCGGGGATATTCTTTGTAATTCGCACCGCTATTCAAGCATATATTATATAAATTATAAATATTATCAGGCGGTGATGGAATGATAGTTACGCTTCTGGTGGAAAAAAGAAGGAACAAAAGCCTCGCGCAGCTGATAAGCTCGCTGTTCGTGCCGTTCAGGATCGACGCAAGGGTCAAAAAACAATGTCATGTTTCCGTGCTGCAGATAAAATATAAGCTCATGCGCGGAAAGATAGAATTCGGCTGGTTTTATCCTCGCCTTTCAGGTTCGGATCTGATGGTGCTGTGTGACAGGGATACAGACCTGAGCGGCACAAAGCTTACCCGTTTTGAAAGCAGCGATTTCAACAGGGCTATGATGCTGAGCTTTATCCGCAGCATGACTTCCGGAAATGAAACGGAGCTTTCCGGACTAAGGGCAGCTTATTTTGACCCTCAGGGTGAGCATCCTGACGAAGCCGGATATCTTGCGGAAATACTGCCTGATCTTACAATCGTGACGGATATGCCGAAATACTACGAGATCTTTGCCGACAGTCTGCTGTATGAAAAAGGTCTTGCGCTTACCGTGAGCAACGATTACAGCCTGCTTTCGGACAGACCGCTTATCGTGACATCATGCGCCATAGACAGGGAGCTGCCGCTGTCATCGCAAAGTATTGTTTTTTCTCCGGAAAAGCCGCTTGTTTCGGCAAAATATCCGGTACTGTGGAAATTTGACGTTGACGTGCCCGAAAAGTATCTGCGTCTTAAACCTGACTGGATAGATGACGGATACTTTCTGTCAGCCCTGTACAGTCTTGAAGGAATAAAAAAGCTTGCCGGATTGGTCCCCGAAAAAGCCGGCAGCGGAAACGAAAGCTTCAGCGCAGGCAGCCTTCTGCGCCGGCTTGATTCGATCAAAAAAAGCGCATAATACTATTATCGGCAAAATATATTCCCGCAGTCCGAACCGGCTTTTCGGACTGCGGGAATGTTCCTTTTATCTGTGCTTTGCGTGGAAGCAGATGCCAACCGTTGACGGGCCGCAGTGGCTGCCCGCTGTCGGATTTACGTCGCAGGTCATGATCGGCAGATCGTCACCGAATTTTTCCTTGAGGAGCCTTATCGCTTCTTCAACAAGCTCAGGAGCATCGGTCTGACCAACGATTATGCGGTGATCCTTGATATTCTCGCCAAGCTCATCAACGTATTTTATAAGCCTTGCAAGAGCCTTTGCCCTGCCCTTTTCCTTGCCTATGTTTACCATCTGACCTTCCTGGTTCATATAAATGATGGGACGTATTCCCAGAAGTGTGCCCATAGTTCCGGCAAGACCGCTTACTCTGCCGCTGGCCTTGAAAAATTTCAGATCATCGGCAAAGAAGTATACCGCAAATTTATCAACCTCGGTCTTTGCCCAGTCAAGAATTTCCTCTATCGTTTTGCCTGCCTTGTACATCTCACCGACCTCAAGCACTATATTCAGACTGAGAATGGTTATAGCCTTGGTGTCGATGGTATAGAACTTTCTGTCGGGATATTTTTCAAGCAGTTCCTTAACGGCAATATCCATAGCGTTGAAGGTAGCCGTCATTGCCCTTGAAAAATGGACGTAAAGAATATCGTCGCCGTTTTCAAAGTGAGGCTCAAAATATCTGCGGTAGTTTTCTATGCTTATGCCGCTGGTCTTGGGCAGAGTGCCGTTTCTGAGGCTGTCATAGAAGCTGTGAGCATCAAACTCCTCGAAATCCTCGTAAGGATAGACTTCCTTGCCGTCAATACTGTAAGGCATGCTGATAAGATGGTAGCCGTACTCCTTGGCCTGCCTGAGTGTGATATCGGTATCGGTATCGGTAAAAAGAACTAACATTTTTTATCCTCCGGATCTTTATAGTTTCAGCCGCCCGGCTGACATATACGGTTGATTTTGCATAACTGACCTTATTCAAGTATGAGAATATAATCATATATTGGCTGCCTGCCGTCGATCATAATAATATCCTTCATTTTGTACTTAGCGGAAAGGGTTTCGTAAAGTGTGTCAGATTCTTCCTTGCTCACGCTGTCGCCGCATACAACTATAACAATGTCGAAGGAATCTGTGTCAAGACTGTCGGCAAGCTTTTCAAGGGTACTGTTCCTGTCACCGGAAACAGCCTTTATTTCGTCATCGACAAAGCCTATGTAGTCGTCCTTGCGTATATCCAGACCGTCCTGTCTGGTGTCACGAACGGCTCTCGATACGATCCCGGTAACAACGCCTGAAATGATCTCCTTTTGCTCCTCAAGTATCTCCTCAACGGTTTTGTTTTCGGTATCAAGCATTGAAATGGCGGCATAGCCCTCGCCGATAGTCCTGCTCGGAATAATGATTATTTCAGCGTCACGGTAAAGACTGCCCGCCTGCTGCGCCGTGAGAATGATATTCCCGTTGTTGGGGTAAACAAGTATCTTATCGGCGTTTATCCTGCGGAATGCGGAGATCATATCCTCCGCAGACGGATTCATGCTCTGACCGCCGTCAACGACAACATCGCAGCCCAGAGACATGAACACCTCCTTGATGCCACTGCCCGCCGCCACACTTACGATCCCGTATGTCTTGCGCGGATTTCCGGTGCCGCTGCCCAGCTTCTGCATACCGGGAGATTCATTGTGCTGAAGCGACATATTCTCTATCTTGGTGGTAAGAAACTCACCGAAACTCTGGCAGTAGTTGAGAATGTCACCCGGCTTCATGGTGTGAACATGCGCTTTAACGATCGTTCCCTCACGGAAAACGACTACCGAATCGCCGACACTGTTCAGATAGCTGCGGAAGCCTTCAAGATCAAACTTATCCGGATCCGCCTTTGCAGACTGGAGCCTGAGAAGAAATTCGGTACAGTAGCCGTATTCAAGAACGCTGTTTTCATTGAATGCGGAAAAATCAATATTATTCTGCTTTATACAGCCTGACGCGGCCGGATCAAACGCTTCTCCCTTCAGAGCGCTCTGCATGCCCTCGGCAATATAGATAAATCCGGCGCCGCCGCTGTCTACAACGCCTGCTTTGCGCAGAACGTCAAGCAGCTCGGGAGTTCTTTCAAGAGACCTCCGCAGCTCGGAAAGAAAGTTGTCAAAGTAGCTTTCAAGGGAGCTGTCACGCTTTATCCGTGAACCCGCAAAACGGACAGCGTCCTTGTACACCGTGAGGATAGTTCCCTCAACAGGTGTGGAAACAGCGCTGTACGCTTCTCTTATGCCTGTTTCAAACGCCTTGTCAAGGACTGTTACATCTGCCTTTTCAACGCCCTCAAGTCCTCGGGAAATACCTGCAAATATTCTCGAAAGAATAACTCCGGAATTGCCTCTTGCTCCAAGGAGCATTCCCTGAGCCGCTATCGAAGCGCTGGTAGAAAGTGACGGGTATTCGTCATTGCAAAGCGCAGCAACACCGGAATCTATCGTCATAAACATATTGTCTCCCGTGTCGCCGTCCGGAATTGGAAAAACATTCAGGTCATTGACAAGCTGCCTGTTGGCTGAAAGCGTGGCGGCGCCGCCCCTTATCATATTGGCAAACATTATGCCGTCCATTGTTTTTGTATTCATAGAGCATTACCTCGTTCAATTCATATCCGCCGTTCTGGCGCGCATCTTCATTATTATTTCTATCATCTTATCGGCAGAGTCGGCGCAGATATTGCGGTACTGCATCTGTATAACTCTGGCTGCCATAGCCTTTTGTTCGGCAAAGCATTTTGCCTTCTTCACGGTGTCGCATATATTCCTGCCGATCACTGCCATCTCGTGATTGGCAAAGAAATCGCCGCTGCCGTTTTTGTTGTCGGCATTGAGAAAAAGATGTACTATCGGTACGCCGGAAACGGCAGCCTCTGTACTGGTAAGTGAATCCGGTTTAAGAAGCATGGCGTCGGCACTTTCGATATACAGATTGAGCCGGCGTGTATATGTTATTATCCTGACGTTACTGCTGCCCTCTGCGTAATCCATAAGCTTGTCCCGTATAACGCTGCACCTTGGCGTAGGAATATAAAGAAGATACTCCTCCCTCTCTGTCCGGGAAAGTTCTTCGCACAGGCGGGTTATATCTGCAGCCTCCAGACCGTCAGGTATCAGCAGATACACCCTTTTATTTTTCGGAATGACAAGATAATTTCTGGCGGCAGCCTTGCCTATATGCTCACGGAAACTCTTTTTGACGGGGATACCCGTAACGAATATCCGCTGACTGTCAAGACCCTTTTTCACGAGCCTTGCCTTTATTTCCTCGTGCGGAACAAAAATACAGTCCGCATCAAGGTCATGAGGCGCCGGCAGTATGGAATAGTCGCTGATTATGCCGCATGTGAGTATCTGTAAATTTTCCTTCTTTTTAGCTTCCGATATCAGCCGCAGTCCTTTAAGGCTGGTACATATAACGGCGTCCGCTCCCTCTTCCCTGATACAGCGGGCTACGCTTTTCAAGTATTCGTCGGAGCCTATCCTGCTCGTTTCAAGCCGCAGATCGGAAATATCTATCGGTTCGCAGCTTATATGCTTTTCAAGAGCGGCAATAACGACCGCATCGGAAACATATCTGAGTTTTTTGGAAGACTTATCGTTAAGCAGCAGCATTTTCAAGGCGATCACCTCCCATAAATTATCAGGTTTTTTGAATAAGCAAATAAAGCATAAGCGGCAGCCTTGTAAATTTCATTCAAAATCCCGACAAATAATACACACCTGTTGATTTTCTCTGGTAGTTTAATTATAATATAAAAGAAGCACCTTGCCAACGGTCATATTTTTATATAAATGAAGCAAATACCACACAACAGCAATATTTGTGGTATTTGCAACATAATTGTCGAATTTTGTGTAATTTTATAAACTGAGGTGAATATAATGGATAAGGCGCCGTCTACCGACAGACGTGTCATCAAAACAAAAAAGGCTATCCGGAATGCCTTTGCAAAGCTGCTCTCATACAAGGATATCAACGACATCACCGTAAGCGACATTGCCGGATTAGCCGACATCAACCGCAAGACCTTTTACAATTATTATCCGGGGATACACAAGGTTATCGATGAGATAGAAAACGACATTGTGGATTCATTCAGTTCCGTACTTGGTGAGATAAATTTCCGTGACGAGCTGGAAGACCCTTATTCCATTTTTGAAAAGCTTACTTCTATCATCAATACCGATATGGATTTTTACTGTCACTTTTTCACCATGAACGGCAACACCAACATGATAAACAAGATCGTCGCTCTTTTGAAGGAAAAAACAAAAGCCGCTATGATCTCGCAGACAGGTATCGACGAGACCACAGCGGAAACTGCTTTGACTTTTATGCTTTGCGGCATGATGGCGGTTTTTCAGAACTGGTTCAACTCTGACAGGAAACGCTCTATCGAAGAAATATCAGAAATGATAACAATAATAAGTTTCAAGGGTCTCAACGGGATAATCAACACCTGATACTGGCAAGGCGCGGTGTATATCCAGTGCCTTAAATGATTATTCCGTTGCAGTGATCCATTTCATGCTGTATTATCTGGGCGGTAAACCCGCTGTATGTACTGCGCTGCTTCTTCATCATCATGTCCATGTACTCTATCTCTATGCTTTTATAACGGGTCGTCTTTCTTGCTCCGTCAAGTGAAAGACAGCCTTCCTCGGTCTCGTATGTCTCAGCAGAATGTGAACGCATGATAGGATTTATCATAACTATCGGAACAGGTCCCGCAAATATGGCTATTATGCGCTTGTTTATGCCTATCATATTTGCCGCCATGCCTACGCAGCCTTCCGAATGCGCTTTAAGCGTATCAAGCAGATCTCTGGCGACTGTAAGATCCTCCTTCCCGGCAGGCTGCGACCTTCGGGATAATATTGCTGTGTCTCGGTTTATCGGACGGATCATGGTCATTCCTCCTCATGTGATAAATGATCTCTGAATATTCCTGCGCGCAAAAGGACAAACTGTTATTATAAAAAAATGAAAAGAGTGATAGCATGACACTGATACCATGCAGCGAACGATGTATCCATCAGTCCGAGGGAATGTGTACCCTGAGCTATGCGTCTGCGGTGACAGACAGCGAAGGCCGGGGCTGCATCCACCGTGTGCGTCCGGAGACCCCTATGCAGCTTGTCAGCCGCCAAGAGCATCGACAGCATCTCTGATAGTGCGTACAGGTATCACCTCTATTTCGCAGTCCTTTGGAAGAGCAAGCGATTTAAGATTATGGTAAGGCATGATGCAGCGCCTGAAGCCCAGACGCGCCGCCTCTGTAACACGCAGTGCGGCATGGTTCACGCTTCTTATTTCTCCTGTAAGACCAACCTCGCCAAAGGCAATGAGATCCTCGGAAACCACAATGTCCTTCAGGCTGCTGACAAGCGCCAAGGCAAGCGCAAGATCAGTGGCAGGCTCATCGAGCCGCAGACCGCCGATAACATTGACATAGGCATCCATGCTTGAAAAAAAGTAGCCGCAGCGCTTTTCAAGCACCGCTAACAGCATGGACATACGGTTATAATCAAATCCGGTGGACATCCTTCTTGCGTTGCCGTAGCCGGAATTGGTGACAAGTCCCTGAATCTCTGCAAGTATCGGGCGGCTTCCCTCCATGGTACACGCTACGCAGGTGCCGGAAACATTCTTCGGTCTGCCTGAAAGCAGCATCATGGAGGGATTTTCCACCTCGCTGAGACCTGAATCGTTCATCTGGAAAACGCCGATCTCGTTTGTCGAGCCGTAACGGTTCTTTACCGCCCGCAGTATTCTGTAAGACATCTGCTTGTCGCCCTCAAAATACAAAACAGCGTCAACTATATGCTCAAGCACCTTTGGTCCGGCAATTGCGCCGTCCTTGTTTACATGTCCGACAACAATGCAGGGAATATCAAGCGACTTGGAGGTTCGCATGAGAATGTTTGTACATTCCCTTACCTGTGTAACACTGCCCGGCGATGAGCTCAGCTCCTTGTAATTCATGGTCTGGATGGAGTCTATCATGACCATATCGGGCATCTGTGTCTGTATCTGGTCGGCAATGACCTCTATATCCGTTTCGGTCATTACATAAAGATTACTGCAGTTCACTCCAAGACGTTCCGCCCTGAGCTTGATCTGACGCTTCGATTCCTCACCGGAAATATACAGTATTTTAAGTATCTTGCCCAGATGGCTGCACACCTGCAGGAGGATAGTAGACTTGCCTATGCCGGGGTCGCCGCCCAAAAGTACCAGCGAACCCTTTACTATTCCTCCGCCGAGAACCCTGTCAAGTTCTTTAAGACCAGTATAGTAGCGCTGCTCGTCCTCGGTGGTTATTTCGGTTATCTGAACGGGCACAGATGAAGGTCTTTTGCGCTGAATATTTAGTGTGGAGGAGCTTTTTGACGTTTCGCGTATTTCTTCGTTCAGAGTATTCCACTCACCGCACGAGGGACACTTGCCGTACCATTTGGCGCATTCGTAGCCGCACTGCGAGCATATAAAAAGGCTTTTTAGTTTTGAGCCTGCCATTCAGCATCATCCTTTGTTGTTTTTATTATATCCTTCAATGCCGCAAAAAACGGCAAAGGCCATTTGTTTCTGATAATCCTCGTCCGCAAGACGGGCAGCTTCGTCCTCATTCGAGAGAAAACCGCACTCGACGATCACCGCCGGCACCTCCGCCTTGCTGAGAATAAATATGTTCTTTTCCGCCGGCTTCAGCTCTCTTTTATTTTCGGGCTGGAGCATGCCTGTCACAGAACGCCTGATCTCCTCGGCAAGACGGAAGCTTTTCGGGTCGTTCTGTGAATAGAATATCTGGGCGCCGCTGTATTTGCTCTGTTCAAACTTGTTCTGATGAATACTTACTAAAATATTATCGCTGCTGCCGTTTATGATCTTCACCCTGTTATTAAGGTCGGAGACCTTCTTTTCTCTTGTTGTGGAGGCGCTGCTGTCATAGATGGAAACGTCGCTGTCTCTTGTCATTACCACCTTATAGCCTCCGGCAGTCAGCATATCTCTCAGCCTGAGAGCAATGGCAAGATTTACGTCCTTTTCAAGCACACCGTTTGCGCCTGCGCCGCCGTCCTCTCCGCCGTGACCCGCATCAATAACGATGATCGGCAGAGCATCCTTTGTTCCGGCTGCGGTTGAAACAGTCTGCGGTTCGCTGAATGCGGTATAGAGCAGTCCGCCGAACAGAAACAGACACAGCAGCGACGCCGAGCATATCAGATAGACCCGTAATTTTTCCATATCCTCACCTCGTTATATTGTATGAGGCAAGGCAAAATACTATTCTTATCCGTTTTATAAAATAGCAAGGG
>CADBPE010000237.1 GCA_902796475.1 uncultured Ruminococcus sp. | reverse complement strand
TTTCTAAAAAAATAATATCTGTTCACACATACTTTGCTCATTATATTCTCATTGATCGGTTATGTCAATAGTCAAAATACAGATTTAAAGGGTCTTTGACGCTCTTTGAATGAGTTGACTTACCCAAAACCAAAACACAAAAGCTCAGGCGGCTTGCCGCCGCAGGCTCTGCGCCAAGCCTTTGAAAAGGCTTGAGCGAAACTTTTGTGTTTGGTTTTTGGTTTGATATTTTGGGCGTGGGCTGCTGCGCGGACTGCTGCCGCCGAAACTTTTGTGTTAAGGTCTTGTTTTTTTTGTGTATATAAAGTATAATGTACTATGTATAAATATGGATAATGTTGATATGTTACAAACGGAAAAAGGAATCTGAAAATCTGAGGAGGAAAATACATGAAAAGATTAACGGCTATCCTTGTCGCTGCTCTTGTGATGATGTCGGTGTCGCTGCCGGTTATGGCTGAACCTGATAACAGCAGTGCGGAAGAGAGCAGTCAGGCAGCTGTTTCGGAACAGTCGCCGGACAATGAGAGCAGCCCGTCCGAAGCTCAGGATGAAAGTACCGGAGAAGGATCTGTACAGGGTCCGGAGGATGAAAGCGCTCAGGAAAGTACGGAAGAAGCTTCAAATTCGGAAAGTACGGAGGAAACTTCAAAGGACGAAAGCAAGACGGAGGAAAGCAGATCAGAGGAAAGCAGGGAAGAAAGCAAAAAAGAGGAAAGCAAGGCGGAAAGTCAGGAGGCTTCAAAACCCGAAAAGGTAAAAATGATAAGCTACCGCATTCAGGAAGCCGGAATGAAAATGTCGATACCCTCTGATATGTACGTTATCACAAGAGATACGGATAAGGATGATCCCGTATTGGCAATAAACAGGACCACCAAGGAAGATGTGATGAAGAACTTCCAGGAGAATGATATTTACCTGAGAACGAATCCAAAAGACTTTACCTTTGTTGTGAATGTTACGGTCAGCGAAACGGAGGATACAAAGGCTATCGGTGAGCTTTCCATGCTGAGTGAGGATAAGCTGCAAAGCATAATAGACAAGCTGCTGCAATCGGAAATATATACAGGCTGTACCAAAAGCAGCTACGGCGGACTGCTGTTCCTGACCTTTACAATAAGCTATGAGAGCGGCGGTACCAAGGTGGAGGGTCTGCAGCAGTATACCATAAACGACGGAAAATGTATAAAGATAACATATCAGAGCGCAGGCGATAACAACAGCGACGCCAACAAGCAGATCTTTTATAAAATGATGGACAGCCTGAGATTTGACGGCGTAAGATATGAGCCGATGGCTGAGGATAAGCGTGAGGCAGTAAAACCGCTCACCATTTCGGATATAGATATCCGGTACATCTACATAATCATCGCTTCGGTAGTGGGCATAATCGCACTGATGATAATGATAATCGCAGGCATACGCTACAAGAAGACCAAGGCTGTTATGGCAAGGCAAAAAGCTGCCGAGGAGGAAAGACAAAAGAAGAAGGCCAAAGTGACATTTATGGATCACGATGACGAACAGACCGAGATCTTCTCCGATACCGACAAGAAAAAGGGCAGCGAAAACGAAAAGCACAGAGAAAGATCCAGAGAGATGCAGAACGCAAGTATTACGGGCAATAATGCCGGAGCTTCTGCAAAGACCGGAAATACGGACGAAGACACATCAGCTCCCTCAGCGGACAATATTGCTGACGATGGCGACGGACTTGATATGTTCGGCAGACCTATCGGCGGCAGTAAGGCAGATATCGGAAATACCGATATTATAGATATCCCGGCGGATATTTTTGACACGGGGCGCAAAGAGCCTCCTAAGGAAACAGAAACTGCTTATAAGCTTGCAGGTCCTGAAGATGAAGATGATAAAATCATCGAAGAAGCCGCAGCGGTTCAGGAGGACGACACGCCAAACGACAAAGAGCTTTTCCGAGCCATAGAAGAAGCGGAAAATGATTCTCCGGTTCCTGATGTCAGCGAAAGAAAAACGGACATTGACGTTGTGTTTGCCGACAGCGGCAGGAAGCGCCGGACGGAGATCGAGCAGATAGTAACTTCCGGCACTGCTGATGCGGACAAGGACGCAGCGGCAGCGGAAAGTTCTTTCTTTGATCAGATGGTAGAAAGACTGAGAGAGACCAACGCTCAGGTTGGACAGGATATTTCCCGCATGGAGAAGAATAAAGGCTCGTCGCTTCTTGCACCTGCTGAAAACGGCAGCGCAGAAAAGGACGATACTACAAACGAAGGAGATCAGGGTGACAGTACAATGAACAACGCATACGCAAGCTCTAAAAAGGACATTGAGCTTGAAATATCCAAGTCGGAGGACGGCAGTCTTGTTATAGGAGCGCTTAACAACAATAACGGCAGACCTGTCGGCATAGAAATAAGAGATGCTTCAAATTTCAAGGAGGACCGCGACAGGGAAATGGCGGAGCTTGGCTTTGAGGTGGCAAATGACAACGAGATATACAATGCCAGAAAAGAAGCCAACGCCGAAAATCCCTTTGTTGTAAGAGCAAAGAGCGAGGAGGATTCCAGATATGACAAGCTCTTTGGTCAGAGCAAGGATAAGGACGGCTCGGATTTTGAAAGACGTTTCGGCAAAGGCACAGCAGCCGGCTCAGCGGCGGGCAAGACTCGCCGCAGTGACAGACCGGCAAAATCAGCAGAAAAAAATACAGCAGTAAGCACTGCTTCAACAGAGGTGAAGGTCATGACAAACGAAAATACCAGAAAGCCCATAATCCCCGCAGGCACAGCTTTTGAAGGTGACAGCGGCATTACCTTTGAGGTGGCTCCGGCACCCAAGAGAGAGGTCGTGCCAATGCAGTCGGTGTTCACAAACATCCCCAGACTGGAAAGCGTAAGCGCAGAGGACTACAACAAGGAATATGAGCAGATGAAGAATTCGATGCCCAGAAACCATGTTTATGCACAGAGATTCAGCGCTTCCGACGTACCGCAGCCGTTTGTGGAAACTCCGAGACCCATTACCGGCAGCGATACCCAAAAAGAGGAGCTTCAGGAAGAGAATATTCCCGAGGAAAAGCCCGCAGCTGAGAAGGCAAGACCTTCAAAGCGTGTATGGACGACTGAGCCTGTTTCTGAACAGAAGCCTGAGCCGGTGTCTGAGCCTGAGAAGGAGTCGGAGGATGACGGTCTGATAGAGTTCTATACCGGATATGATCAGAATGACGATCCGTTTGCAAACCCGAATAACGATCAGGAAGTAGTCATCAGGGATCACAAGAAAAAGAGCGGCGAATCTATGGGACAGCGTTTCCGCAGGTCGCTCGGCAAGCTCTTCTCTTCGGATATCCCAGATGACGAGGAATGAGCTTGGCTTCATGGAACTAAAGCAGTAAAACGCAAGCTTTTCAGGAAAGAGAGCGCAGGCGAGATCTGTATAAAGGAGGAAAGAGCATAAATGAGCAGTATTATCATAAAAAATGTGCGCATACTTGATCCGGCAAACGGTATAGACAGAACAGGCGACATTTTTATTAAGGACGGCGTGTTTTCCGCACCGTTTGAAGCTCAGACGGATACTGCCGTGATAAACGGCGAGGGTCTTACGGCAGCGCCCGGTCTGATAGACCTGCATGTTCATCTGAGAGATCCGGGTCAGACGGCAAAGGAGGACGTTATTTCGGGCTGCAAGGCTGCCGCTGCAGGCGGAGTTACTCAGCTTCTTGCAATGCCGAATACCGTTCCGGCGGTCGATAAGCCTGAGATCGTCAGATATATACTTGATAAGGCAAAGGATGCCGACAGTACCGTCCATGTGGTCGGCAGTATAACCAAGGGTCTCGGCGGACATGAGGCTACGGATATTGAAGCGCTGCGCAGGGCGGGTATCTCTGCGCTTTCGGATGACGGCAAGCCGGTCATTGACACATCAATAATGGCTGCCGCTATGAAGCTTGCGGCTCGTGAGGATATAAACATACCAGTTACTGCGCATTGTGAGGATCCGTTTTTGGCAGGCGGCAAGGTGAACGAGGGCAGAGTGTCGGAGACTCTTGGAGTAAAGGGAATGCCTGCTGCGGCTGAGGACGCAGGAACCGCAAGAGAGATAGCCCTTGCGGAAGCTTATGATCTGCCGGTGCATATTTGTCATGTAAGCACACGCACATCCGCAGCTATGATCCGTGACGCAAAGAAAAGGGGCGTTAAGGTGACTGCCGAAACTGCGCCTCATTATCTTATGCTGACAGAAAAGGAGCTTCTCAGGCGTGATGCTGATTACCGCATGAATCCTCCGCTGCGCACTGAGGCGGACAGGCTGGCTATGATAGAGGGACTGAAAGACGGCACCATTGATGCTATTGCCACCGACCATGCGCCGCATACGCCGGAGGAAAAGTCGGATTTTGAGGCGGCGCCCAACGGCTCTATCGGTATGGAAACATCATTTGCGGCGTCATATACCGTACTGGTGGACGGCGGGTATCTTACCGAGGCGGAGCTTATTGATAAAATGTCGGTGCAGCCTGCAAGGATACTCAGAAGCTATGGCGGTACTCTTTCCGAGGGAGAAACTGCCGACCTTATGCTCTACAAAAAGGAAAGCTGGACGGTTGACCCCGAAAAGCTTCACGGACGTTCAAAAAACACTCCATTCAAAGGACTTACCCTCAGTGCAAAGGTGAAGCTCACCATAAGCCGGGGACGTATAGTTTATTCGGAACTGTGATAATATTATAAAACGGAGGAATGTACTATGTCATTTGACAGACTTATCGAAGGAATCAGAAGGACAAAGAATCCCACAGTTGCAGGTCTTGACCCTAAGCTGGATTTTATTCCGGCTCATATCAAGGAAGAGGCTTTTGCCAAATACGGCGCTGCGCTTGAGGGCGCTGCCGAGGCTCTTTTCGTTTTCAATAAGGAACTTATCGACGCTCTTTGTGACATCGTACCGGCTGTTAAGCCCCAGGCGGCTTACTACGAAATGTACGGCTGGCAGGGCGTGAGAACTCTGGCAAGAACCATTGAGTATGCAAAGAGCAAGGGTATGTTTGTTATTACCGATGGCAAGAGAAACGACATTGGCACCACTATGGAGGCTTATGCAAAGGCTCATCTCGGCTGTGTAGAGGTGGAGGGCACTGCGACAGAGCCTTTCGGCGCAGATGCTCTTACCGTAAACGCTTATCTGGGTACGGACGGAGTAAAGCCGGTCCTTAATGTATGCAAGGATAAGGACAAGGGTCTCTTCGTTCTGGTAAAGACCTCAAATCCTTCATCGGGAGAACTGCAGGACAGGAAGCTTGATGATGATATGACCATCTACCGCACTATGGGCAATATGTGCGAAAAGTGGGGCGAAGAACTTATGGGCGAATACGGCTATTCGGGAGTCGGCGCTGTTGTAGGAGCTACTTATCCTGAACAGCTTGGCGAGCTGAGAAAGGCTCTGCCGCATACATTCTTCCTTGTTCCCGGTTACGGCGCTCAGGGCGGCGGCGCTAAGGACGTTGCGCCTGCTTTTGACGAGAATGGTCTTGGCGCAATAATAAATTCTTCAAGAGGCATAATGTGCGCATGGAAAAAGGAGGAGGGGCTTGACCCGAAGGATCATGCTCAGGCGGCAAGACGTGAGGCTATCCGCATGAGAGACGAGATAACCGCACTTATTCCCATAAAGTGAGATAAGCGATAACATGAAAGCATGAAAGGAGCTGATCTTATGGTCGATAAGAATGAGCTGAAGGGCAACTGGGAGCAGCGCGGAGTTATCGGTACGAGAATAGAAATAGTCGATAACAGGATAACCGTACTGTGGATGAGCTGTCCTGTGCTGAGCACGACATTTGAAATATGTGATTCTGCCGACGGCGGCACAGAGCTTCTGCTGAATGACAGGGGACTGAAAAACAAGGGCTGCAGTGAAAGCTATGCAACAGCAGAACACCTGATATACAGCGGCGGACAGCTTCGTTTCGTGAAGAACTTCGATATATCCGGACTATCGGAGGAAACGCTTACAAGGACGGACAATTCAAGGTACGGCAATGTGACCATTAAAGATGAGCTTCTGGAAAGGATACAGGGCAGATGGGTAATGCAGGGCCGCGGCAGCGGAGCCTTTACCATTGAGGGCAGCCGTCTGACGATCGGAGCGGACAGCTTTACGATACGCGCAGCCGTAAACAACGGTTACAGTTCACGGGGCGAGGATTTTGCCATCATCAACTGTGATCCTGCCGTTAAGGGCATGGGGTATTACAGTGAGATGTTATGTTTTGGAGATGAGATACGGGCATACATCATGGTCTGTGACCTTGGCATGCAGGAGTTGAAATTCAGAAGAAATTAAAATATAATGCGCAGCAGCCCGCGCCCAAAATATCATCCCAAAAACCAAACACAAAAGTTTCGCTCAAGCCTTTTCAAAGGCTTGGCGCAGAGCCTGCGCTCCCGATTTCGCGTTCACAGATAAACA
>CADBPE010000236.1 GCA_902796475.1 uncultured Ruminococcus sp. | reverse complement strand
TGTTCTTCATCTTGCCTGCCCAGCTGTCGGATGAAGCATTGGGCTGCATATCGCTGATGAGAGCGACCTTATTTGAGCCGTCAACAAAGGCGCGGTAAAGCCCCGCCTTTGAACTGTCGAAGGTAACATCGCCTGTGCTCTTGTCGTAGGTATAGCCTGCATCATAATAGTAGATGAAGCCGCTGCCCACTGCAAAGGCGCCTGCTCGTATATCCGGAATAAACGAGAGCTTGTCGCCGTTTCTCGAAAGAGTCATTATACTGAATGCCACAGGTCCTGCTTCGCTCTGATCCTCAATATCGGCATTTAGCACCTTGTAAACATACCCGTCTCTGCCGTCAATAAAGGGCTGACCTGCAAGCATATTATCGATGCAGCTTTCGGTCATTTCCTCCGCTGCCGCTTTGTCTGCGCCCTGAGATACTGCCCTTTCAGCTATAAGACCCTTGACCATATCGGCAGGATAAAGCACACTTTCCTTGACCGCCTTGGGGTCTGTCGCATCCCAGTGATAGATATCGGCACTTTGATCGTAGTTTGTGCCGAAAGCATCCGTTTCGATAAAGCTGTTGACATTTGCCCTGAATCTGAACTCGCTGGGTACGTTCATACCGGCAAGCTCCGCATTGTACTGAATGCCGTCAGCCACCTGAGCTATTTCGCAGGTATCGTCATCGTTAATAACAAAGACCCTGTTGCCTGCGCAATAAACAGGCTTGCTGCTGCCGTTCTGTATCACCGAGCTGTATGATCTTACTCTGGCGGAACTGACGCTGCCCTGAGATGTCCCGGAAGAACCGCCGGAGCTGCTGTCTGAACCTCCGCAGCCTGCCATAGCGGTTGAAACGACAGCGCAGGCAAGAAGCAGCGCAAACAGTTTTCTTTTCATCATTTAATAATATCCTCCAATATTTTCGGTAAGCCGGAGAAGCGCAGAGCAAGCCGCTCCGGTCTCTCCGGCTGTGATTGTGGATCTATTATGTTTTTAAGGAAGCATCAGCCCTCGCTTGCAGCCTTGAGGAGTACGCCGAAATCAGCAGCCTTGAGTGATGCGCCGCCGATAAGACCGCCGTCAACATCGGGCTGAGCAACAAGCTCCGCAGCGTTGCCGGGGTTCATTGAGCCGCCGTACTGGATAGTAACAGCGTCAGCCACCTCTTTGCTGTACAGCTTAGCAAGTGTTGCGCGGATGAATGAGCAAACCTCCTGCGCCTGAGCAGATGTAGCTGTTTTGCCTGTGCCGATAGCCCATACAGGTTCGTAAGCGATAACTACCTTCTTGACGTCCTCAGCGCTTACATTGTAAAGATCAAGCTTGATCTGACGTGCAATGACCTCTTCGGTGATGTTGCACTCACGCTCCCAGAGAAGCTCGCCTACGCATACGATGGGCTTAAGACCTGCCTTGAGAGCAGCCTTTGTTCTCTTGTTAACTGTTTCGTCTGTTTCGCCGAAATACTGTCTTCTCTCGCTGTGGCCGATGATTACATACTCTACGCCGATCTCTGTGAGCATAGCCGCACTGATCTCGCCTGTAAATGCACCCTTCTCCTCAAAGTGTACGTTCTCAGCGCCGACCTTGATGTTTGTGCCCTTGGTAAGCTCTACGGCTGTTTCAAGGTTTGTAAAGGGTACGCAAATAACCACGCCGCAAGTAGCCTCTGCTGCGATGGGCTTAAGCTCCTCGATAAGAGCCCTTGCTTCGGGACGGGTCTTGTTCATTTTCCAGTTGCCTGCAATAATAGCCTGTCTGAGTTCCTTGTTCATTGTGATCTTCTCCTTTTATATATTATTTTTATTTGTTTATGCAGATACAAATAAAGGGGTGAGTTTTGCCCCGCCCCTTCATCCATACAATATTTTGAACAGTAAATATCAATCTCTGCTCTGCGCCGCCGGTGCCATATAACCTGATCGTTCGCGGCTAGAAAGCATTAAGAACCGCGATGCGTATTTTTCGGTTCGGGCAAACTATCAGCGCGAAATCGGGAGCGCCGGCAAACTGCCGGTGCCCTGTTCGCGTTGTAAGAAAAGCAAGCCGAAACTTAATCGTTCGCGGCTGAAAAGCATTATGAACCGCGATGCGTATTTTTCGGTTCGGGCAAACTATCAGCGCGAACAGGGTGCGGCAGCTTGCCGCCTCTGCGCCGCCGGTGTTATTATTTCTCGTTGAGACAAGCGATACCGGGAAGGACCTTGCCCTCGAGGAACTCAAGGGATGCGCCGCCGCCTGTTGAGATGTGAGTCATTCTGTCTGCATAGCCGAGCTTCTCAACTGCTGCTGCACTGTCGCCGCCGCCGATGATGGAGATAGCGCCGCTCTCTGCAACTGCCTTAGCTACGGAGATAGTGCCTGCTGCAAAGTTCTCCCACTCGGAAACGCCCATAGGACCGTTCCATACTACTGTGCCTGCACCCTTGAGAGCGTTTGCGAACTTCTCTCTTGTGCGGGGACCGATGTCAAGACCCATCCAGTCAGCTTCGATCTTATCGGAATCAACTACCTTGAAAGCAGCGTCAGCCTTGTACTCCTGAGCAACGACTGTATCCTCAGGGATAAGGAAGGTAACGCCCTTCTCCTTAGCCTTTTCCATGATATCCTTAGCCAGCTCTACCTTATCAAGCTCGCAGATGGATGTGCCTGTTGCATAGCCGAGAGCCTTCATAAAGGTGTAAGCCATACCGCCGCCGATGATAAGAGTATCCACCTTATCGAGAAGGTTTGTGATAACGCCGATCTTGTCGGAAACCTTAGCGCCGCCAAGGATAGCAACGAAGGGTCTCTTAGGATCTGCAAGAGCCGTACCCATTACAGAGATCTCCTTCTGAATGAGGTAGCCGCATACTGCGGGGAGATAATCAGCAACGCCTGCTGTTGATGCGTGAGCTCTGTGAGCTGTGCCGAAAGCGTCGTTTACATAGATCTCAGCAAGTGAAGCGAGTTTCTTTGCAAACTCAGGATCATTCTTTTCCTCTTCCTTATGGAAACGAACGTTCTCAATAAGCTCTACTTCGCCGTCCTGCAGAGAAGCAGCGATGCTCTGAGCGCTCTCGCCTACAACGTCAGCAGCCATCTTTACTTCAAAGCCGAGAGCCTTTGAAAGATAAGCAGCTACGGGAGCCAGAGAATACTTCATATTGAACTCGCCCTTCGGACGGCCGAGGTGTGAGCAGAGGATGACCTTTGCCTTATGGTCTACCAGATACTTGATGGTCTTCATAGCCTCGTCAATACGCTTTGAGTCAGAGATATTGCCTTCTGCGTCAAAGGGTACGTTGAAATCGCAGCGAACAAGGACCTTCTTGCCTGCAACATCGATATCTTCGACTGTTTTCTTGTTAAGATAGTTCATTTTCATAACTTCCTTTCAAATATATTTTGACTCCGCCGCGGCAAGCTGCCGATCCCATATTAGTTTTGAAAACGTTTTTCATTCTGAAAGATAATATCTTTCAAAAACTAAATCGGGAGCGGAGACTCTCCGCCGGCAAGCTGCCGATCCCATGTTCGCGTTGTAAGAAAAACAAACCGAAACTTGATCGTTCTCGACTGTAAATCAATAAGAACCGCGATGCGTGTTTTTCGGTTCGGGTAAACTATCAGCACGAAATCGGGAGCGCAGGCTCTGCGCCGTCGGGGATATCGGCTTTATGCCGTCATTAATATTTTATATCATTTTGTTCAATTTTTCAATAGCTGAAAATAAATATTTTACACAATATTATGCAATATTATAGCAAAGAGCCTGTACCCCAATGTTTGCGGCACAGGCTCTGCGCCGCCGCCTTGACAATTCCTTTGCAAAGCTGTATTATAATATAAAATAAGCATGTGCCGAAAGGAAGAACGCCATGAGTGAAACAAAAACAGAAAACGCTCCCAGCACAGTTACCGAAGAGGAAGCTCCTATCATCGTTTTCGATAATGTCACAAAGGAATATACTCTCTACCGCAACAGCCGTGAGCAGTTCGCCGCTCTCTTTTACCGTTCAAAAAAGCTGCAGAAGCACATGGCGCTCAACGGCGTGAGTTTTTCTATAAAAAAAGGCGAATCCGTTGCAATAATCGGCAGGAACGGCGCAGGCAAGTCCACCCTGCTTAAAATGATAACGGGAGTCGCTTTTCCTACGACCGGCGACATTTATGTAAAGGGCAGAGTTTCGGCTCTGCTTGAGTTGACCGCTGGCTTTGTGGGCGACATGACGGGACGTGAGAATATCCGCTTCAAGTGCTATGTTCTGGGTCTGAGATCCGCCGAAATCGACGATATCGAAAAAAAGGCAATCGACTTTGCCGAGCTTGGCGAATATATAGACCAGCCGGTGCGCACATATTCTTCCGGTATGCGTGTAAGGCTTGGATTTGCCATAAACATCAACATGGATCCCGATATTCTTGTAATAGATGAGGCTCTCAGCGTAGGCGACAACACATTCAAAAAGAAGTGCAAGGACAAAATAAACGAGCTTATCAAAAAGCATGTAACGGTACTTTATGTAAGCCACAGCAAGGATATACAGGACTTCTGCAGCCGCTGCATTTACCTGCAGAACGGAAAGGTCATTTTTGACGGGACAATGAAGGAGACTCTCGCAAAATATCCGGAATTTGCAGGATAATAAGCGCAGAGCCTGCGGCGGGCGGCTTTTAAACTGACTGTTAGTACCCCTGCGGAACGCTTGAAAAAAAGAGTTTCGCTGCCTGCGGGCAGCGAGTCAGTGGGACTTTTAGAAAAAAGTCCCCCCCGTTCTCGCCTGTCGGCTCGGTCGGCGCTTCTCAGCCTGCGGCTGAGAGGTCTCCACAGGAGACCCGCGCCCCGAAAACCGTGTTTATACCGTTCTTAGTTTCACCGATTCAGGTCATAGTCAAAAGGCACAGTCATCTTGTCGGATGGCTGTGCCTTTGTTTATTATTTATTAAACAGGATGTACCTTGTTCTTAAGATCGGCTTCGGGGTTTATGCCTACACGGGCGTCTCTGCGCGCCTTGAAGAACTTTGGCGCTACCTGCGGGAACTGCGCATAGGTGAGAACGTCCTCCTCCTGCTCGATCCACTGGGGGATCTCCGCTCTCAGCTTCTCAAGTTCAGGCTCAAGAAGATCGGCAGGACGGCAGGTCACCGGTTTCTCGTCACCAATGATCTTTTTCCGGAATTCAGGGTCTATCGGTACGGGTGTGGTGCCGTATTTGCCGGCAACAAGATCCTTGAACTGACCGCTGCAGTTCTTGTACTTGCCGAAAAGTATATTGAACACCGCCTGAGTGCCTACTATCTGCGAGGTAGGCGTTACCAGAGGAGGATAACCGGCGTCCTTGCGGACTCTCGGTACCTCTTCAAGAACCTCTGTGAGCTTGTCAGCCTGACCGGCATCCTTGAGCTGCTTTAACAGGTTGGAAAGCATGCCGCCGGGAACCTGATAGATAAGCGCCTTTGCGTCAGCAGCAAGCATTTTGGGGTCAAGCAGACCGCTCTTGATGTACTTTTCACGCAGACCCATGAAGTATTCTCTTATCTCGGAAAGTTTCACAAGGTCTATGCCCGTATCGTACTCGGTGCCCTGAAGAGCAGCAACCATGGATTCGGTAGGAGCATGCGAAGTACCGTTTGCAAGCGGCGACATTGCGGTATCTATCCTGTCGCAGCCGTTTTCGATAGCCTTCATCAGGCACATCGAGGCAAGTCCCGATGTGTAGTGCGTGTGGAGCTGAACAGGGATACTGACAGCTTCTTTTATAGCCTTTACAAGCTCGGCGGTATAGTAAGGAGTCAGCAGGGCAGCCATATCCTTGATACATATTGAATCAGCGCCTGCTTCTTCTATACGCTTGGCATAGTCAACATAATACTGTGTGGTGAAGATCGGGCCTGTTGTGTAGCTGATTGCCACCTGCGCCTCGACATTCGGATTTTCCTTCTTGGCAGCTTTTGCGGCTTTGATGGCGGTGCTGAGGTTCTTTATATCGTTGAGAGCATCAAATATCCTGATAACATCAATTCCGTTTGCAACTGATCTCTGAACAAAGTATTCCAGAACGTCATCTGCATAATGACGGTAGCCCAGCATGTTCTGTCCTCTGAAAAGCATCTGGAGCCTTGTTTTAGGGCAGTTTTTGCGAATAACTCTCAGTCTCTCCCAAGGATCCTCGTTGAGGAAGCGTATGCATGAATCGAAGGTTGCGCCGCCCCAGCATTCAAGGGAGTAAAAGCCTATCTCGTCAAGCTGCGGCAGAATAGGCAGCATATCCGAAAGCGGCATTCTGGTGGCTATAAGAGACTGGTGCGCATCACGCAGGACCGTTTCGGTGATCTGTATTTTCTTTGCCATGTCGGTTTCTCCTTTCCTGCGCACGTCAGTTAAGGGTAACAAGAACGGCGCCGGTATCTACCGACTCACCCTTGCTCACAGCCACACTTGCAACTACGGCGTCATGCGCTGCCTTTATCTCGTTCTCCATATTCATTGCCTCAAGAACCACAAGAACATCGCCTGTCTTTACCGACTGACCTGCCTTTACCGGTACGCTGAGGATAGTTCCGGGCATGGGAGACTTTACTGCCTCGCCGCCGGCAGCCGGAGCAGCCTTGGGCGCAGCAGCCGGAGCAGCTTTCGGAGCCGGAGCCGCAGCAGGTGCGGCAGCAGGCGCGCTTGAACCGTCAACCTCCTCTACCTGTACATCATATACAACACCGTTTACGGTGATCTTAAGATTTTTCATATCCTACATTCCTTTCGTTTGTTATTGTTCAGATCAGGGCAGCGCCCCGAAGCCCGCAAAGCTTTTTCAAAAAGCGCGGTTTTATGATAATGAGAGTCCTCACATATCAGATCGAAGTGCAGTGCTTTTTGGGAAGTGTCGATACACGCTTATTGCAAAGCATTTCAACTGCGTTTATAATAGTTTCCCTTGTAGCTGCGGGATCAATAATGCCGTCAACATAGCCGGCAGCGGCAGCCTTAACAGCATTAAGTTCGGATGCGGTGAAGCTTTTTATAAATTCGGCCTTGTCCTTCTGAGGATCCTTTGAATCCTTAAGAGCGCCGCCAAGATCGTCTCCAAGCATTATCACGGCAGCTGCTTCGGGATTAAGTGCAGATACCAGAGCATCCGACCAGGCATAGATCATATCCGCAGCGGCGCCCGTACCGGCAGCGGCAATATATACAGCGCCGAAAGCAGAACCGGTGATAACGGTCACCTTCGGACAGGTAGCTTCGGCATAAGCGCCCGCAAGCTGAGCAGCGCCCCTTAAGCTGCCGAATTTTTCCGCATCAAGAAGCGTAACGACAGGAATGCTGAATGAGTCGCAGAAACGAATAAATCTTGCAGCCTTGGCGCACGAATCGGCGTCAAGCTCGGTACCGTTAAGCGCAGTAAGACCCACCGTCGTACCGTTGACGGTCGCAAGCGCTGTAAGAGCGTTCTGTCCGAAAGCAGACTGCAGGTTAACAAAGCTGCCTTCATCGGCAACAGCCTGAGCAGCCGCAAAAGCCGACATATCGTCATCTACCTCGCCCTGGGGACTTATTGTATCGTAAGCAACGCAGGCAGGCGAAAGATTATTCTGCGGAAGTATGGCAATGAGGTTTCTTGCCGTTGTGACAGCCTCTTCCTCGTCTTCAGCCATAAGATGAGCCGTACCGTTTTCGAGAGCGTTTGCAGGATCTGCGCCCTTTCCTGACGGGTCAATGGTCATTTCGGCGCCGTTGACAACGATAACTATATCTCCGCAGGCCGCAATAAGAGCCTGTGTGCCGAAGCACTTGCCCATAACTATAGATATCTGCGGTACAACGCCGGAAAGCTGATTTGACCAACGCATAATATCGCCGTAAGCAGCCAAAAGATCGGCTCCTTCATCGAGTCTGCCGCCGATAGAATCGTACATAGCAATAACGGGTTCGCCTGTTTTGAGCGCAAGGTCATACACCTTTTTGATCTTGGCAGCCTGCGCCCTTGACATAGCGCCGCCCGAAACATCGGTATTCTGCGCAAAAGCGTACACTCCGATACCCTCTATCGTGCCGTGAGCAGCAGCGACCTCGGCAAAACCGCCGGCAGAGCCTGCGAAAGCGTCTATTTCGGTAAATACACCGTCATCGAAAAGCATGGAAAGCCTTTTGATACCCACAGAGGCGCCAAGCGTTTCCTTTGCCTGAGATACTGCATTAAGAATTTCCTTGTTCATCCGTATCCTCCTTTTTTTGAATGCAGCGTTCAAAGCCGCATTTTCCTCTATTGTGTATTATAGTATATATTTCCGATAATTTCAAGTGACAAGAGGAAATACTGAATTGTTTTTGAGTGAGCGTTGTTTTTGCTCTGACAGAAAATAAACAGATCGCGGTTCTCACTATATTCCAGCCGCGGGCAATTACGTTTCCGCTTGTTTATCTATGAACGCGAAATCGGCGCGCAGAAAAGCCGGTGAGAATTCGCTCTCACCGGCTTACTGTCATTTGCAATTATTCAGCTTACTGTCTGTTGGCACCTGTCGGAGTTTTATTGTTCTTGTCGTCATCCTTCTTTTTCTTTAATACAAGAATGATTATTATAATTATGATTATCAGAACAATAATTATTATCAGAATGATTATCCATATCGGGAAGCCGCCCTTCTTTTCTTCGGACTTGCTGGCTTCTATGCTTGTCTGCTCCTTGCTCTCGTCCTTGCTCG
>CADBPE010000235.1 GCA_902796475.1 uncultured Ruminococcus sp. | reverse complement strand
TTTGTGTTTGGGTCATTGTTTGATATTTTGGGGCGCTGGCTGCTCCGTTTCCGCTTGTTTATCTATGATCGCGAATTTGGGAGCGCAGGCTCTGCGCCGAAACTTTTGTGTTTGAGTCATTGTTTGATATTTTGGGGCGCGGGCTGCTCCGTTTCCGCTTGTTTATCTATGATCGCGAACAAGGGGGCGGCAGCTTGCCGCCGGCAGCTTGCCGCCAGGCTCTGCGCCGCTAAGCTCGCTGAGTATTTCCTCAAAACACACTCCGTCCTGAGAGGGTACCTCCATGCTGTCCGAAAGCGCTATCGCCTTCCCTACAAATGCCGCTGCCTTCCTTACC
This sequence comes from uncultured Ruminococcus sp., assembly GCA_902796475.1. Classification (GTDB taxonomy): domain Bacteria; phylum Bacillota; class Clostridia; order Oscillospirales; family Acutalibacteraceae; genus UBA1213. The sequence continues at coordinate 12,186 of CADBPE010000235.1, read as the reverse complement.
GACTCCGGAAAGCTTACTCCGTTCACCGCGTCGGCTGCAATTATCGAAGCAAATACATCTCCCGTACCTGCATGAGCCGAACCTGTGCAGGGCTGCCTGAGCATCTCGTATCTTCCGTTTTCCTGCCATACGAAATCACATATATCATTCCCGTCCGAAATACCCGTTATAACTATGTTCCTTGCTCCCCTGCGGCTCAGCCTTACCGCTATCGCTCTCAGTTCCTCTTCATCAGCCCCCGGCTCACGGTATTCTATGCCCGCCAGCAGACAGGCCTCCGTAAGATTAGGCGTTATGATCGATGAGAGCGGCAGCAGCTTTCTTATCTCACGGCATAGATTGTCACCTATTGTCGCATACCTTTTGCCGTTGTCGCCCATCACGGGATCAACAATTATCCTCGTATGCTTGTCCGCAAATTCCCCGATAAACTCCTCAACTATGTCCACCTGACGCACCGAACCAAGAAAGCCCGTGTATATCCCGTCAAAATGCAGATCAAGCTTCTTCCACTTTTTATAATACTCCCTCATGTTCTCCGTGTAGTCATCGAAGAAAAAATCAGGGTATCCCGTGTGGTTCGACAGTATTGCCGTAGGCAGTCCGCAGCACTGTATCTTCATGGCGGATATTATCGGCACCGACACCATCATCGAGCATCTTCCGAAGCCCGAGAAATCATTTATAACTGCTATCCTTTTTTGCTTCATAGACCTTCTTCCCTTCATTCCGCGCAGTAAAGGCTGCGCCTGACGGTCACTCTCCGTAGCGGTCCTTCATCAGCTCTTTAAGCTTCTTCCCCTTGGCGGAAAGGACCGCATTTGCTATTATCATTCCGATAAGCGCAGCCGCAAAAAGCGCTATGCCGCCGTAAAACATTATGGCTCCGATTGTCATAGAAATCACTCCTTGATCCAGTTGTTTTTCTTGAGACGCTCCATAAGCTGCTCCATTGTCTTGATATAGGTGCTGCTTGTGCCGCTTACACGGTTGTGCTGGTCGAGCTTCTCGGCTTTTTCATAGTATTTTTTGAAGTTGTCATAGTTTCTGAGAGTCTGACTGAGCTTTGCCTGCTTGTCGGCTTCAAGTATGGCAAGCCTTGCATAAACATCAGGGTCATTTGGATAATCCTTTACAAGCTCATTAAGTATTGCCTGAGCGTTCTGATTGTCATCTACATACTGGTATGCCGTGACAAGATTAAACAGGGTCTGCTCACTCGCGCCGCCGGCATCCTTCACCCTTTTATAATATTCAATGCTCTGCTGCGCATACTGACGGCGCTGCGTTTCGTTAGCCGTTTCCGCCTTTTTAAGATATGCTTCGGCGCATATTATATTGGCAATGCGCACATTGTCATTCGTGAACACGCTCACATTCTTGGAGATGGTATCAATAACTCCGTCATTATCGCCCATGCGGTCGTAAGCTCTGCAAAGATACAGATAAGCCCTCTGAATAAGCGCACTGTCAGACGATGTCTGGGCAGCCTTCTTAAAGCCCTCGGCAGCCTCGGTGTAATTGCCCTTTGCAAAGTCGATCTCCGCCTTGGCAAGAGCTATTGAAGCATTCTCCAATCCCATAGCGGTCGCCTTCTGAAGCATCTCTTCAGCGCTGTCCACATAGGCGCTTCTGGAAAGAGCTATGGCAAAATCACGGTAATACTCCGGATTGCTCTGGTCGAACTCCACTGCCTTCTTGTAATGCTCAACGGCTTTATCGTAATTTTCCTCCGCAAAATAAGCATCTCCGAGAATATATTCAAACTGGGCTATCTGCTTGTCGGAATTGCCGGCAGCCTCAAAATTATGCTGCGCAAGGGCGGTAGTACCGTATTCTATCACCTTGTCATAATCATACTGCGAGGAATAGACCATGAGCATGCCGCTGTAAGCCTCTATCCTGTCAGGCTTCATTCCGATGGCTTCCTCGTAGGTCCTGCGGGCATTTTCGTAATCCTTGTTGCTTATCAGGGTATCGGCGTACGCTATTTTGTCGTCAAAAGCGCTGTCGCCTTCCTTTCTCATCTGCATAAAGCCGGCTGTGCCAAGAACCACTGCGCCCACCATTATTATCGGGAACACCACGTTCACAACAAGCTTTGCGCGTTTATGACTGCGGTACCGCTTGTCAAGCCTTTTTATATTGCAGAGGTCGTCATATACTTCCTGAGCGGTCTGATACCTTTCTCTGGGGTCATAATGAGTCATTTTGTTTACAATATTTATAAGTGCCTCGTCAAAATCCGGAAGATCGGCAGGTATGGGCGGGAGCTGTGTTTCGGGCAGCTTTGGCGGACGCTGACCGGTCATAAGATGATAAAGCGTTGCGCCAAGGCTGTAAATATCCGAGCGCTGGTCAAGAGCTGTATCCATATCAAACTGGAACCTCGGATGATAAGCTTTTCCCGGCTCAGGCTGATTTATGGGCGTAATATTAAGATACTGCTCCGGCGCGGCATAGCCGCGGCTTGTTGCGCTTATGCTGCTGTCGGGGGTACTGGTCATAGAAACATTGAAGTCTATAAGGCAGACATTTCCCTCCAGATCTATCATAATATTTGCCGGCTTTATGTCGCTGTGTATAATAGGCGGCTTCAGTCCGTGAAGATAGATAAGCGCCTCGGTTATCTGCTTTGCCCAGTACAGCACCTGCTGCTGCGTGAAACGATATCCGCTTTTTATATATTTATCAAGAGAAGCGCCCGGCACGAAATCCATTACAGTATAGATACCGTCCTCCATACGCAGAAAATCATAAGCCTGCGGAAGATACTGGTGCTTCAGGTTCTTGATAATATCCGCTTCCTTGCGGGAATCCATGAGTCCCACCCATGCGTCGTTAATACGCTTGACCACAACATATTTTTCCAGTCTCAGATGATACGCCTTATACACTGTACCTCCGCCGCCTGCGCCTATCTGATCCTCGATCCTGTATGTTCCGTTTATAACGTCACCTTTTTTTATCATTAAGCATCTTTCCTTTCTGCTTAGTATTCTTGCTTTCTGCGGCAAGGTCATCAACTAAAAAATGCAAAAGCTTTACTCAAGTCTTTCCAAAACTAAATCAGTACCGACAGACAAACTGAACTGCTCTGCTCACGACCGGAAGATAGTAAGAACCGCGATCGGTTTCTTTTCGGTCAGAGCAAACCGCCGCCGCGAACAAGGGTGCGGCAGCTTGCCGGCGCAAAATAAAGTACTGCTGATAAGAAGCATTTGAAAAAGTGGCATTATACGATGCCGCTTTTCTAAATGCTCCATAATCTAAACCGCCCCGAAAACGTCTGCTGATTATTGACATCGCAGACGAATCCGGGGATACGGCAGATCATTAGGAAATATGTACCTTCCGGACAGATTTATGAGTGGAAGGCTGTGTGGTCAGGTAGCGTCTTCATCGTCCCAGCCAAACTGTTCACCGCAGAGCGGGAGAAGACCAAGCTTTGATGAACCTATCTCGAAAACATCACCTGGGTGAAGCTCAACGGTATCAAGAACAGCCTGATCGTTGACATAGTAAAGCTCTCTGGATGTGCCGGGCTGAGCGTAGAAGGTCCTGCTCCTTGGAACGTATACGATTATTGCGTGCCTGTCCGCGGAAACATCAGGATCGTCCGCAAGAACAATATCCATATCTGGAGCGCTGCCCACAAAATTCCTGCTTTCACGGATAACGAAGGTCTTGCCCTTTGCCGGACCGCTTGTGCCTATAAGCCAGCCGACCGGAGGCTTGACCGCAGGCGCAGACGCTGCCGGAGCAGGTACGGGCATCGGAGCAGGAGCGGGAACGACTGTCTGAGTGGAAGGATAATAGCCGTTCTGAACAGGCGGCATTGGCGGCATCATGGGAGGTGCCGGCGGCATGGGCGGCATTACAGGAGCTGCTGGCTGAACAGGAGCTTGAACTGCAACGGCAGCAGGAAGACCGCAATACGGACAAAAACGGAACTTTGAAAGATCGAACCAGTGACCACCGGTGCACTGTACTTTGTTAGCCATAGCCATTCTCCTTTACATTTTCTTGAGCCTGAACTGGTTCTCGCCGCTGCCAAGAGACAGTATAGTGCCTGCCGTGAACTGCATCTCCTGATCCTTGATAAGTCTCTGTCCGTTTACAAATGTACCGTTGGAGGACATATCGATCACCTTGAAGCTGTCGGTGTAGGGATCATACTTTACGGAGCAGTGTGTACGGCTGATATCCTTTTTCTCGGAGGAAATAACGATATTGCAGCTCTGGGGATCTCTGCCGATGATAAGCTTCTCACCGGGCTTGAGGTTTATGGAAGCGCCCTTGTAGTCGCCGCTGAGACCCTCGATAGCGCCGGTCTGAGCAACAGTAGGCTGATCGTCAACTGTATGGACGGGTGCGGGAGCCGGAACGGGCTGGGGCTGATAGGGCTGAGGAGCAGGCTGCTGGGGCTGGAACTGCTGAGGAGCAGGCTGCGGCTGATAAGCCTGGGGAGCGGGCTGCTGCGGCTGATAAGCCTGGGGAGCAGGCTGCTGAGGCTGGAACTGCTGAGGAGCGGGCTGAACCGGCTGAGGAGCAGCATAGGGATCGGCTGTATTTGCATTGGGATTAACATAGGGTACATTCGGGTTGTAGGGACCAACAGCGGGATCCTGGGCTTTTGCATAGGCAGACTTGTCGCTGAGACCGATAAAGCAGAATATAAGCGCAACAAAAGCAAATGAAGCCATAAGGATAGGACCTATGCCAACAAAAACAGATTTGTCGGCAATCTTGATGCTCTGAGCCGAGCCGATAAATACAAAGGTCCATACAAGCTCGAAGGCTGCAATAAGGAAACCGAAAATGCCGAATACAAGCGCAAGAGATCTGCCTCCGTGCTTGATGCTGAGAGCCTTGCCGAGAACTACCATAAGCGCGCAGAAAATGAGTCCGAAGAAAGCGACCGAAGATGCGATCACCAAAATGAAGTTTGCAATAAGATAGAACTGCCAGTCACCCGGAGCAGTGCTGAGCTGCGCCGAAACCGCCGGCCATTCGTTCATAAAAGCCTTTCCGTAGTCGCCTAAAAATGTCCACTCAAAGCCTGTGGGCTGCTTCGGACCGTTAGGGAAAGAAGTAACCGGCAGAAAGATCATACAGGCTGCTGCAATCGAGAAGAGCATTGCGCCTATCATACCGATGATAGCGGCAGCACTCAGTTTTTTCTTCTGGGGAGCAATAGTACCATTCATTAAAATCCGCCTCCTGAGCGATAATATTTTTTTATTTTCTCACGGCTTTTGACCGTGTGAAATACAAATTGCGGGGCTTAGTCTTCACTTTTTTCAAGGTCTTCCCAATCAAACGATTCGGAGCAAAGCGGGAAGAAAAGCAGTCGGGTGCTGCCGACGGTTATCCTGTCGTACACCGTGAGCTGTGCACTGTTAAGCACCATCTCTCCATTGAGATAAATAAGCCCGTTGGATTCTCCCGCCTGAGCAATGAATTTCCTTGTGTTAGGCTCATAGATCACCGAAGCATGGCGGCTGTATGATACCGCATTGTCCTCGGCAAGAACGATCTCGCTGTCGGGAGCGCGTCCTATGAAGTTCCTGCCCGCTTTCAGCTCAAAAACTTTTCCGCGCACAGGACCGTTAAGACCAACAAGCCAGCCTGTTACCGGCTGAGGTGCCGCCGGAGCGCTGTAAGTCTCCTGCATGGGCGCCATTGGCTGCTGGTAAGCATAGCCGCCGTTGTAAGCCGTCTGATACGGCTGCTGATACTGTCCCGCTGCGGGCTGTCCGTAAACGGGCTGCGGCGGCATAGGCGGCATCGGAGGCATCGGAGGAGCCTGCATGGGCATGGGCTGTACCGGCATTTGCTGTACCGGCTCGGTCTGTATAAACTGCTGTTCCTGCTGCATCACCATATCGGCCGGCGTTTCTGCTGCAAGCTGCTCGGTCACACCGGTATCCTCTGCCGCTGCGGGCTGCACTGCCTGCTGTATTGCCGCATCGGCTGACATTTCCGCTGCCTGTGGTTCCTGCTGTATTGCCGCATCGGCTGGAATTTCCGCCGCCTGCGCTTCCTGCTGCATTGCCGTATCGGCTGACGTTTCCGCCGCCTGCGCCTCCTGCTGCATTGCCGCATCGGCTGCTGCGATCTCTTCGGCTGAGGGCTGCTCGGTCACATCAGGCTCTGAGGGTTTGTCCTCGGCAATAGCCTCTGCTACCAGATCAGCGATATCCTTGGTCACGACAGGCGCCGCTTCCGGCTTTTGCTCCGGCATGAACTCCGCTGCCACATCGGTTTTTATGGTAGGATCTCCGACAGGCGCCGCAGGTGTATTCCCGGCAGGAGCCATAACGCCGCTTCCGGCAGGCTCGCTGACGTTATTTCCGCCTGTCTTCATTTTATTGTAAAGTGCCAGAGGAATAGTGGCATCATCGTCATCATCCGCAAACGCCATCGGCGCGCTTTGCGGCATCGGGACCGGCTGCTGTACAGGCTGAGCCTGCGCAGGTCTTGAAAAGCCGACAGGAATAGTCGCGTCGCTGCTATCGGACGCATTGTTTGCGTTTGCGTCCATTGCGCCGCAGTACGGACACTGCTCAAATCTGTCGCCGGCATAGTAATGACCGTTGATACATCTCTTTACCATGACATGATCTCCTCTTCTCAATTATTTTATATGTGGATATTTTTTCGTAAATACTTTTCGCCTTAATTATACCAAAGCCCTGCCATATTGTCAAAACCTTTGTACATCAAAGCATTCTGACATCAATAAACGTAATCCGGAATGTACTCGTTTATATTGTAATTGTTATAGTCGATCACGCTGCTGCTTTCCTCGGTTTTCTCGTCAAACTTTATCTCCGCCTTGCACTTGTATGTCCACTTGCTGTCCCATAAGTAGGGAACGCTCGTTCTGCCCTCGAGGAAAATAGTCTGATCGGCAGTAAGTCCCTCAAATGCGTGGAACATTACATTGTTCACGGTATTTGGCACAACTATAACTTCCAGATCAACACTCTTGTAGAATGCGTGGGGTCTTATCTCTTTAACGGTATCTCTTATAACAAATTCAGGATCACCGCTTCTTTTCGCAGGATAAGCCACCAGAGCCTTATACTCATTCGTATAAAGCACACCGTCGTATGAAAGGAAGGATTCTCCGCCGCTCTCAACATTGATATATGTGAGCTTCATACAGCCTGCAAACGCCCAGTCCCTTACATCGGTAACGGTATAGGGCAGGATATAACTGCCGTATCTGCCGCAAGGATAAGCCTCAAGAACGGTCTTTTCCTTGTTGTAAAGCACACCGTCCACCGAGGTATAATAGTTGTTGTCCGGATCGACTTCGATAGATGTAAGTCTGTCGCTGTCGTTGAACGCCCATTCGCCTATCCTGGTCACGCTTCTGGGAATGTGTACGCTGGTTATGGTGTCGCAGTCACGGAAAGCATATCTTCCTATCTCGGAAACGCCCTCTTTGAAGTATATCTCCGTGACCTTCTTGTTCCTCCACGTTACATTGTTCTTGTCTGTATCGGGCAGAGAACCGTTGCCTTCAATAACCGTAACGCCGTTGTCGTAAATAGTGTATGTCAGACCGTTTATATTTCCGGTCTCGCCCACCTTGGCGTCTTTAATGGCATTTTCCACGCCCAGATTCAGCGAATATTCATCCATCATGCTCTTAAGCTCGCCGTTGCCGGTTCTCTCGTAGCCTCTTCTCAGAGCCCTTACAGCCTCTGTGTAGTTGCCTACTGCCTTATAAGCCTCAGCCAGCTTCTTATAAGCGTCAATATTGTTCGGGTCTATCTCAATAGCCTTCTCAAATGCGATTATTGCTTCGTCATAGTCTTCATCGGACATATATTTTTCACCCAGTGACATCTGCTCTCTTACAGCCTGAGATGTCCTGCTGCCGGCAATAACAAGTATTATTGTCAGAACTGCGCCGATGATAACAGCTATAAGCACCGCAATTACAGCTATCCTCTTTCCGGCAGAGCCCTTCTTTCCTGCCGCCTTTTCCCGCATCTGAGCCTCATTCTGAAACGTCAGCAGCTGCGGCTCGGCGGGAACCGCTGCCGGAGCTGCTTCGGGAACATATACCGTTCCGCACTTAGGACACACGCCGAAGCTTTCATCAAAAACATTATTGCAATTCTTACAGCTTACCATGATAATATCTCCTTATATAAAATTCCGTCAGACCAGCGAGGTGATAAGTCCCTTGACCTTCACACCCTCTGACACAGCGTAGGAAATCACCGATTCCGGCGGCTTTGCCGGCTGCCTTTTCACTCCGAGAGCGATATCGCTGCAATGGTACAGCTTTCTCAGCACAAAGTCCGAGGTAGCCTCTACTTCGCTGCTGCCGAATGCCGTAACGAAGCATTCCAGAGCATCATCCGGAAGTGAAAGTTCGTTGCGCGATGTGAACGCTCCCTTTATAAATTCAAGCGGCACCGGTGTCGGACTGCCGTACATCACGCCCACAAACAGTCTGAGAAACTCCCTGACGTCATCAGCGGCAAACTTGTCTGCGGCAGAACCGGAGGCGTCGCACAAAACGAGGGTCTTATCCCTGCGCCGCACCGCCTCTGCGCTTACGCAGCCATGCACCAGTCTTTCGTCATGCATCAGTTTCAGTGTGACTATTACCGGCAGAAGCAGACTTTTTGCATCCTCAAAGCTCATCCTGCCGTTACCGGCTATCTCCTTAGCAAGCGTTGTTTCCGACACATACTCACAAACGGCATAAGCGCCGGACTCAAAGGCTTTGCATGTATACACCTTCGGAAAAGATACCATCTCCATCAAAGCCAGCTTCTTATAGGTATCCAGAAACCTTCCTCTGCGGCTGAAATGCTCATAGTCCGTGTTTCCGTCGCCGAACACTCTCAGCGTCACACGTCTTTTCATTATCTTGTCATAAGCACTGTAAGAGGAAAACACTCCGTCGCTCATTCTGACGGCGCCCACATGATAGCGGCTCTCAAACAGCGTATCCGGCTTCATAAGACCTATCGGCGCAGTATAACCGCTTCTTTTGAAGCCGCAGAACGGACAGATATCCTCTGCGCCAATGCTCTGCATACAGGATAAGCAATATTTTTCGGGTTCCATACTCATTCTACTCAGCTCCCGACTTCACAGATTCATAGATCGCTCCGCTTTTCTCATTAAAGCGTCAGTCTTTTGCCTTTGCAGGCAAGAGATCAGGCTGTTTCTCACACATAGTTAAGAATGATAACCGTAGTGTTGTCCTGTCCCTTGGCGGCATATCTCAGGGCGGCGTCCGTAAGTTCATCGGCAGCCCTCTGCATATCAAAATAATTGTCCGAAATTATGGCAAGTATCATCTGCTCCGAAAGCGACTTGTAAAGTCCGTCGCTGCACAGCAGGATCATATCTCCCTGCATGAGCTGCAGCGGCGCTTCGTTCTCATCCATAAGCGATACATTGCCTATCCCAAGAAAGCTTATCAGCGCTTCCGCCTTATGCTCCTCGCCGCGATACTGCTCAAGGGTTATCTCGCCCTTCATGTACATATCGTTCAGCATCATGCGGTAGTTGTGCTCACGCACTATACATTGGATAGTGTTGTTCCTTATCACATATATCTTGCTGTCACCGACTGATATCCAGTCCATGCAGCCGTTGTCGATCCATACCGCTGCAAGCGTAGTGCCTGCACCCAGCGGTCTGCCGCTGCCGTCGCACAGCTTTGTGACCATGCTGTCTATTCTTATTGCCTCGTTGCGCAGGAACTTCCTTATATCGGCAATGGATCCGCTGATATAATCCTCCACAAGGGTGCGCACCGCAAGGGCGCTGGCTCTTTCGCCGCCTTCAAGACCACCCATACCGTCGCACACAACGGCAAGTATCCCCTCGGGTGTTTCTATGCAGGCGTAGGAATCCTGCTGGTACTTTCTTGTTCCCACTATGCTTGAAGCATAATATTTCATTTCGGGATCAAATCTTCGGGTCGGAATGCTGCTCTCGTTTTCGGGACACATAGGTTATTCCCCCAATATCAGTCTGTATTTTGTGTTGGCAAGTATAATAAGATCCTGCTTGCCTACGAAATACTTTACTCCCTTTTCCATCTTTACATAGTTGATATAAGTGCCGTTTGTCGAGCAGTCCTCTATACAGAACTGCTTTTTCTTGCTGTCATATCTCAGCTTGCAGTGCAGCTTGCTCACGTTGTCGCAGTTCGGGAACACAATATCGCACTTTGACGACCTGCCCACCGTGACCTCCTGATTTTCCATTATGCTCACACGATCCTGCACAGCTCCGTCTATGCTCACCGACACAAAAACATGGTCCTCGTCATAGCCTCTTTTTTTAATGACCGCTTCCAGACTGTCCAGAAATTCTCCGATAGTCTGAGTTCTCTCGGAAGGCCGCAGCTTCAGGGCATTGTCCACAATATCTGATATTTCCTGACCCACAGCCGGCCGCAGCACCGAAAGCGGCTCATAAGAAGCGCCTGTAAGTCTGTCGGTAGCCCTTGGTATGACCTTGCCTGTCAGCATATAATAATAGGTGCTTGCAAGAGCGTAAAGATCGGTAAACGGCCCCTGCATATCGGTGCTCGAATACTGCTCGATAGGCGCAAATCCGTGTTTGAGAGTAATGGTATAGTTGCTGTTGCTCATAAAGAAATTTTTCGCGCTGCCGAAATCTATCACCACTACCCTGCCCGTCTGCAGGATCATTATATTATCAGGGCTTATATCTCTGTGCAAATAGCCTTTTTCTTTATGTATCAGGTCGAGAGTCCGTCCGGCTTTAAGTATTATCTGGCTTGCGACCTTCAGATCAAGACCGTTTTCCGGCACAAGCTTTTTCAGCGCCACGCCGTCAAGATATTCCATAACATAATACGCCGTACCGTTTTCTTCAAAGCAGTCGGTCACCTTGACCACGCCAGAAATGTTGTTCATTTCGCTTATTATCCCGGCTTCTTCTATGAATCTGCCTATGCCGTGCTGAAATTCCTGTATACGGTTCTGTCTTGAATACTGTATAGATCTCCCGTCCTGACCGCGCACGACCAGACCCATCGGGAAATACTCCTTCACGCAGACCTTCTGATCCCTTACGCTATCATAAGCAACGTATGTGATCCCAAAACCGCCGGCGCCCAGCGATCTGCCGATAATATATCTGTTTTTTAGCCTGCAGAACAATTTCAGATCCTCAATGCACTTTTCTTCCTTCTTTTCATAACGGCATGCGCTGCACGTTTTGCCGTTGAAGGATTGAGAAAAACAATTAGGACACAACATCTTCCTCACACACCTCTGTATTTCACATAGCTCACCAACATCAGACGTCAGTACCTTATAGCGATCGCCGAATAATTATCGGCATCTCCGGCGCTTGCGTTCTGCTTCACGATCTGCGCCATTGCGTCCAGCCATTTTGCTGCGGTATCGGTATCCCAAAGGCACTGAGCCATCATATCCTCATGGATATTCCCCCAGAATCCGTCCGTACACATCAGCACCGACATTCCCTTGCACATATATATACTCTCCGAGATCTCATAGCCGGGCTTATCGTCCCAGACCTCACCTATGCAGGTCAGAAGCTTCGATCTGTCGGGATGGTTCCTTATATCCTCACTTTTTATCATACCGGCATCCGCCAGCGCCTGGGCAACGCTATGGTCATGAGACATCATTTCAAGTCTGCTGTCGCGAAAAATGTATATTCTTGTATCCCCGATAGTGCCATAGCGCAGCTTTCCGCCCAGCAATGTCACCACAGAGAGAGTTGTTTTCATAGTATTTCTTACACGGCGTGCCTTCTGTTCATAAAGCACCCGCTTCTGAGCCGCTTCAAAAATCATTTCAAGAACGTCATTTTTATCTGAAAATGCGCTGAACACCTCGCCGGAGCTTTGAACGGCAACCGCCGCAGCCTCACCGCCCCTGCCCGGTCCTCCAAGACCATCCGCAAGCGCAAAGCAGAACCTGTCTTCACCAAGATCGGTTATGCCTATTTTGTCCTCGTTATATTCTCTTTGTCCAACAGAGGTCAGACTTGCATGATCCAGCATTGTAATCTCTCCGATCATTTCACGGCTTCGGGACACACCGTCTGCATGATTATTTATGCTCCGTATGCACCCATCTGTATATAAATATACATTATAATTATAGTAAATTATTAGCAAATTGTCAACAGTGC